>JACPIQ010000051.1 GCA_016188005.1 Candidatus Rokuibacteriota bacterium
CGCGACGGGAGCCGGCTGCGCCGGCGTGGCGGCCGCCCGCGCGGCGACGGCACGCCGCACGCCCTCGGACAGCCGCGCATGCCCGGCCAGGCGCTCGCGCGCCACCCGGCACTCCGCGTCGCTGAGCGGGCGCGGCGGGGTCTGCGCGGTCGCGGGCGTCACGGCAGTCACTCCTAGCACGATCAGGACCACGAGCGGGCGCGGCCGCCATCTCTCCATGGGATGTCTCCTCAGGGTGTGCTCGGCGCCGTCATGTCTTCCAGATCTTCAACGCGCCCGCTCCCCATCCGGTTCCACGGCGCAGTACGCCGAGATCCCCTTTCCGCGTTCACCGGAGCTGCGACGGGCAATGGAGATCGAGGAGGTGACGATGGACGGCATGAGGATATCGCTGACGAAGGGCGCGCCGGTCTTTCGGAAGGCGCCGCCGATCCTTACGGCAACGGCGAGATCGACGACGTCGCCACGCACGGCGAACTCCCGGAACCCCTTCCACACTGCGACCGCTCGTCCTTCCGCGCACCCGGCGCTGGCAGGATTATAGGGTGGAATCGTCACCGACTCAAGAGCACCGGGGTGGACACATCGCCCTCTCCGAGCGCGCGTTGCCGCTCGCGTGGCGCGTCGCCCGGGTGCCACTGGGGCGTTCGGGGGATTGCCGGGGGTCCCCGCGTGGCATAGAGTGCCTGTGTGCGGGCACATCGATGAGCCGCAAGCTCCTGGTTGGCATCGCCGTCCTCGTCCTGCTGGGGGCCCTCTCCTACGGGGCCCGCGCGTGGTACGACTCGCTCTCCAGCATCTCCACCGATGACGCCTATGTCGAGGGCGCCGTCACCCCCGTCAGCGCCAAGGTGACCGGGCATGTGCTGGCCGTGGCCGTGGCCGACAACCAGGCGGTGAAGGCCGGCGATCTCCTGTTCCGCATCGATCCGCGCGACTATCAGGCCAGGCGCGATCAGGCTCGCGCGGCCGTGGCCGTGGCCGAGGCGAGCCACCGGGCGGCGCGCGCGGAGCTGCCGCTGGCGCGCGAGGTCACGCGCGCACAGGGCGAGGAGGCGCGCGCGGCGCTGGAGGCCGCGCGCGTGGCCGAGCAGAGCGCCGCCTCGGCCGTGGACGAGGCGCAGGCGCGGCTCGAGGCCCGGCGCGCCGCGGTGGCCGCCATGCGCGCCGATGTGTCGGGCGCCGAGAGCGCCGCCCGGCAGGGGGCGCGCGAGATGGACCGCATGCGGCGCCTGGCGCGCGACGGCTACGTGGCCGTGCGCGACTTCGACCAGGCCGAGTCGGCGGCGCAGGCCGTGGATGCCGTCCTCGAGGCGACGCGCCGGCGGCTCTCCCAGACGGAGAAGGAGGCGCAGCAGGCCGAGGCCGAGCTGGCCTCGCGCCGGCTGGCCGTGGCGCAGGCGCGCGAGCGCGTGGCCGAGAGCCGCGCAGCGCTCGGCCGGGCCGAGGGGCAGCGCCACCAGGTGCCCGTGAAGGAGGCCGAGCTGGGCCGGGCCGAGGGGCGGTTGGCCGAGGCGCGGGCCGATCTGGCGCTGGCCGAGCTGCAGCTCGGGTACGCCGAGGTGCGCGCGCCCGCCGATGGCGTCGTGGCGAAGAAGAGCGTGGAGGTGGGGCAGGTGGTGCAAGCGGGTCAGCCGCTCCTGGCCATCGTGCCGCTCCATGCGGTCTGGGTGGTGGCGAACTTCAAGGAGACGCAGCTCGCGCGCGTGCGGCCGGGCCTGCCCGCCCGGGTGGAGATCGACGGGTATCCGGGCAAGACTCTCCACGGCACCGTGGACTCCCTCAGCGCCGGCACCGGCTCGCGCTTCTCGCTCCTGCCCCCGGAGAACGCCACCGGCAACTGGGTGAAGGTGGTCCAGCGCGTCCCCGTGAAGATCCGCCTCGACGCCACGGAGGTGGGCAACCCCCGGCCGCTCCGCGCCGGCATGTCCGCGGTGGTGACGATCAAGGTCAAGTAGGGGCATGCAGCCTCCAGCCGAGGCGCACGTCTCCGCGGCGCGGAAGTGGCTCATCACGCTGTCCATCATGCTGGTGGCGGTGATGCAGATCCTCGACACCAGCGTGACCAACGTGGCCCTCCCGCACATGCAGGGATCGCTGTCGGCCGGCGTGGAGGAGGTGGCCTGGGTCATCACCTCGTTCCTGGCGGCCAACGCCGTCATCATTCCCGCGACAGGCTGGCTGGCCGGGCTCCTCGGCCGCCGCCGCTTCTTCCTCATCTGCACGACACTGTTCACCGTCTCCTCCTTCCTCTCGGGACTGGCACCGAACCTGGCCTTCCTGATCGCCATGCGCGTGCTGCAGGGCATCGGCGGCGGCCCCGTGATCCCGCTGTCGCAGGCGATCCTCTGGGAGACCTTCCCGCTGAAGGAGCGGGGCACGGCCATGGCCGTCTGGGGCATCGGGATCATGATGGGGCCCATCCTGGGACCGACGCTGGGCGGCTGGATCGCCGACAACTGGTCGTGGCGCTGGATCTTCTACATCAACCTGCCCATCGGGTTCCTGGGCTTCTTCATGGCGAGCGTCTTCCTCTTCGATCCCGCGTATCTGAGGAAGCCGGGGCGCGTGGACGTCCTGGGGCTCGTGCTGATCGTGGCGGGCTTCGGCTGCCTCCAGCTCGTCCTCGACCGCGGAGAGCGCGAGGACTGGTTCGACTCGGGCTTCATCGTGACGCTCGCCGTCGTCGCGGTCCTGGCGCTGGCGGGCTTTCTCCTCCGCGAGCTGACGACCCGCGAGCCCATCCTCGATCTCCGGGTCTTCGCCGACCGGAACTTCGCCGCCGGCAGCACCGTCATCGCCATGGTGGGCTTCGGGCTCTACGCGAGCATGATCCTCGTCGCGCTCTACACCCAGAAGCTCATGGGCTACGACGCCTGGACCGCCGGCATGGTGCTGGCGCCGGGCGGGGTCGGCAACCTGCTCTCGCTGCTGGCCGCCGGCCAGCTCGTGGCGCGCATGGACCAGCGGCTCCTGCTCACGGCGGGCTGCCTGCTCAACGCGCTGGGACTCTACTGGATGACCTCCCTCACGCTGGGCATGGACTACTGGGCGCTCGTCTGGCCGCGCTTCCTCCAGGGGTTCGGCCTCGGGTTCATCTTCGTGCCGCTGGCGACGCTCACCCTGGCCACGATCCGGAAGGACCGGCTGGGCAATGCCACCTCCGCCTTCAACGTGCTCCGCAACCTGGGCGGCAGCACCGGGGTGGCGCTCGCCACGACCTTCCTGTCGCGCAGGAGCCAGGTCCACCAGGCGACCCTCGCGGCCCACGTGGACGTCTGGAGCCCGGAGACCGCCGCGCGCCTGGCGGCGTGGACGCAGCACTTCGTCGCCCAGGGGGCGGACACCTTCACGGCGAAGCAGCGCGCGCTCGCCATGCTCTACCACGACACCGTCGGCCAGGCTCAGGTGCTCGCCTATATGGACGACTTCTGGGTGCTGACGATCCTCTTCTGTGTGATTCCGTTCCTCATCCCGCTCATGCGCCGCGTGCGCGTGGACCCTGCTGCCCCGGGGGACGGAGGTCCGGGGTCCGGAGGCCCGCCGCCACGGGGGCCGCGAGCCGCCGCGCCCGGCCCGGCGCCGCACGTGGTCGTCGAGTGATGCCCGCCGCCGATCTCGGCCTCCTCGACAGCATCCAGCGACGGGTGCTCTGGCTCGCCACCTGGATGGTCCACCACGCCAATGTCCTCCGCCCGAACCCCGACGGGACCAAGGTGGGCGGCCACCAGGCCTCCTCGGCCTCGCTCACGAGCCTGCTCACCGCGCTGTACTTCCACGCGCTCCGGCCGGGGGACATGGTGGCGGTGAAGCCGCATGCCGCCCCGGCCTTCTACGCGATCCAGTACCTCCTGGGCCGGCTGCCGCGGGAGGCGCTCGGGACGCTGCGCGCCTTCGGCGGCCTCCAGGCCTACCCGAGCCGCAGGAAGAACCCCGAGATCGTGGACCTCTCCACGGGGTCCATGGGGCTCGGGGCCGTGGCCGCCAGCTTCGGCGCGCTGGCCACGCGCTACCTGGGCGATCACTTCGGGGTGCGCCACCCCGCCCGCTTCATCGCGCTGGTGGGCGATGCCGAGCTGGACGAGGGCAATGTCTGGGAGGCGCTCCTCGAGGAGTCGATGGCCACGCTCGGCAGCCTTCTCTGGATCGTGGACCTCAACCGCCAGAGCCTGGACCGCGTGGCGCCCGATGGACGCCGGCACCAGCTCGCGCGGATGTTCGCGGCCAATGGCTGGCACGTGGTCCGGCTGCGCTGGGGCGGCAGGCTCCGGGCGCTGTTCGAGTCACCCGGCGGCAGCCGGCTGCGCCGGCGGCTCGAGGGCATGTCCGGTCCCGAGTACCATGCGCTCCTGCGCTGCCCGCCCGCCGCCGCCCGCAAGCTGCTCGTGACCTCCCCCAGGGGCATGCCCGACGCCGTCATCGAGGGGCTGCTGAGCCGGGTCGCCGACGACGAGCTGCCGGCGCTCTGCGGCGATGTCGGAGGCCACGACCTGGCTGCCATCCTGGCGGCGCTCGGCGAGGCGGAGCGCCAGCGGGACCGCCCCTCGGTGATCCTCGCCGACACGATCAAGGGATGGGGGCTCCCGCTGGCCGCCGATCCCGGCAATCACGGCGCGCTCCTGACCCCGGCGCAGGTCGAGGCGCTCCGCGCTGCCTCCGGCATCGCGCCGGGGGGCGAGTGGGAGGCCTTTCCGCCGGAGAGCCGGGAAGCGGCGCTCATCCGGGGGCGGCCGGCGCTCTTCTCGCCGCCGCCGCGGAGCGAGGCCATCGAGGTTCCCGAGCGGCTCGGGGAGTCGTATCCGGCGGAGGCCTCCACCCAGGAGGCCTTCGGCCGGGTGCTGGGGGCCCTCGCCCGGCTCCCGGCCGGTGACCGCCTCGTCACCCTGTCGCCCGACGTGGCCGTCACCACGCACCTCGCCGGCTGGATCAACCGCAAGGGCGTCTACTCGCCCAGCGGCAAGCGCGAGCCCGCGGTGGAGGCCCCCCGAGCCATGCAGTGGAGGAAATCGCCGGCGGGGCAGCACGTGGAGATCGGGATTGCCGAGCACAACCTCTTCCTCGCGCTCGGCGCCTTCGGGCTCACACGCGCGCTGTCGGGCGTGACCCTCTTCCCCGTCGGGACGCTCTACGATCCCTTCGTCACCCGCGGCCTCGACGCCCTCTACCACGCGCTCTACTCGGGCGCCCAGTTCATCGTGGTGGCGACGCCCTCGGGGGTGAGTCTGTCGCCCGAGGGCGGGGCGCATCAGTCGGTGATCACGCCGGGGATCGGCATCGGGCTGCCCGGGATCGTCTACCACGAACCCGTCTTCGCCTGCGAGGTCGAGTGGATCCTGCTGGATGCCATGCGCAGGATGGCCGCGCGGCAGGGCGGCGAGAGCCTCTACCTGCGGCTGTCCACCAAGCCGGTGGCGCAGGCGCTGGCGCCGCCCGCCACCGACGAGCAGCGCGCCCGCGTGCTCCGCGGCGGCTACCGCCTCGTGGACGGGCGCGCCGACCCCCGCTGGGATCCCGAGGTCAACGCCGTCCACCTCTTCGCCGCGGGCGTGATGGTCCCCGAGGCCGTGGCGGCGAGCCGCGCGCTCCGCGCGGAGGGCGTGTACGCCAGCGTGTTCGCCGCCACGAGCCCGGACCTCCTCTACCGGGGGGCGCGCGCGCCGCGCCCGTACCTGGAGGAGCTCGTGTCCGCCGAGGAGGAGGGCGTGGCCGTGGTGTCGGTGCTCGACGGCCACTCCCACGGCCTCGCCTTCATCGGCGCGGCTCTCGGTGTCCCGCAGATTCCCCTGGGCGTGGATCACTTCGGTCAGTCGGGCACCCGCCAGGATCTCTACCGCCACTACGGCATCGACCCGCCGGCCATTGCCCGCGCCGCGCTGACCCTCCTCGGACGGTAGTCCTCGGGGCGTGCCCGCCCGGCGGGCCGTGGGATAATCCATGGGCGCGACCCCGCGCGAGGAGAAGAGTCCCATGGAGCAGCCGACGATCCTCGTGGTGGATGACGACCCGGACGTGCGCGAGACCCTGTCGGAGTCCCTCGCGGCGCTCGACTACCGGGTGCTCACCGCCGACTCCGCTCCGGCGGCCCTGGCGGTGCTCGACACGGCGCGCCCCGATCTCGTCCTCACGGATGTGCACATGGGTGCCATGAGCGGTGTCGATCTCTGCACGCGCCTCAAGGCCGATCCGCGCTGGGAGCTCATCCCCGTCGTCATCCTCACCGGGGTCTCCGATCTCGAGGCGCGCGTGGCCGGGCTGGCCGCGGGGGCCGACGACTTCTTCGGCAAGCCCGTGGAGCTGCTGGAGCTGGGGACGCGTGTGGCGGCGCTGCTCAGGGTCAAGCAGCTGCTGGACCAGCTGGAGCGCGCCGAGGGCGTGATCACGAGCCTCGGCCTCACGATCGAGGCCCGCGATCCCTACACGGCCGGCCACTGCGAGCGGATCCGGAAGTACGCCGTGGCGCTGGGGCATGCCCTCGGCGTGGACCAGGCGACGCTTCGGGCGCTGGCCCTCGCCGGCTATCTCCACGACCTCGGCAAGATCTCGGTGCCGGACGGCATCCTCCTCAAGCCGGGGCCGCTCACCGCCGCGGAGCGCCAGATCATCCAGACGCATGCCGGCGCCGGGGCCGATCTGGTGCAGGGGCTCAGGACGCTGGAGGACGTGCGGCCGATCATCCGCCATCACCACGAGAAGATGGACGGCACGGGCTACCCGGACGGGCTCGCGGGCGCGGCGATCCCGCTGGGGGCGCGCATCATGGCTGTGGTGGACGTGTACGACGCGCTCCACACGGCGCGGCCGTACAAGCAGGCGCTCTCCCACGCCGAGTCGGTGGCGATCCTGCTCCGGGAAACGGAGGCCGGCTACTGGGAGCCGCGCATCGTCACCACCCTCGTCGAGGTGCTCGAGGACCTGGGCCCCGACCGCGTCCGCTGACTGCGCCTGGCCGGCGGGTCAGAGGTCGGGGGAGGCGTGGTGGCCCAGGATGCGATCGGCGTGGTGCCGCCCGAGCGCCCGGCAGTAGCGCCGGGTCAGCTCGGGCATGATCGTCTCGCCCGACGGGGCGCGCTCGAGCCCGAACACCGTTCCGGGGAAATCGAGCGCCTCCTGGATGGCCCAGATGCGATCGTGCTCGTGGGGCGGCAGGATGGCCGCGGGATCGCCGACGGCCACCCAGCCGATGGGCACCACGGCGTCCGCCGCCACGCGCGTCCCCACGTGCACGACGCCGTTGATGCGCACCTCGGCCCGCGCCCCGATCGTGGCCCCGTTGAAGACCGTCGTGCCGGCGGCCAGGAACACGCACTCCTCCACCGTGCATCCCGTCAGGTAGGCGCGCGGACCCACCAGCACGTGATCCCCGATGTGCAGGGGGTGGATGCGCGTTCCCCGGACCACCGCCCCCTCCATCACAATGCAGTGCGAGCCCAGCACCACCGGGCCCCCTTCCGACGTCAGCGTCGCGCCGAACAGGACGCGGCACTCGGGGCCGACGACGACGTTTCCCGCGACGGTGGCCGTGGGAGCGATGTAGGCGGTCGCGTGGATCCTGGGGCGCCTGCCGTCGTGCTCGATGAGCATGCTGTGGCCCTCCCGGCGCTCCCGGCGGGGCGCGCGCGCTGACAGGTCGGTGGGTGCGCGAGCCTATTGTAGCGTGCCCGGGGACGGGCCGCGGGTCGGCGCGCCGCGCGCTGGAGCGGCGCCTTGACGCCGCCCGGACCGGGCCGCATGCTACCTGCTGACATGCCCCATGCGGAGCTGCTCCCCGCCCAGGAGGTCTGCCGGAGGCTCGCCGCCAGCATCGGGGGGGTGATGAAGGGGCAGGCCGGTTCCACGCGGAAGCTCCTGGCCGCCTTCGCCTCGGGCGGCCACGTCCTGCTGGACGATTACCCCGGCACGGGCAAGACCACGCTCGCCAAGGCGCTGGCCCGCTCCATCGGCGCCCGCTTCAAGCGCGTCCAGTTCACGCCGGACCTCTTGCCGTCGGACATCCTGGGCGTCTCCGTCTTCGACCAGCGCGATCAGGCCTTCCACTTCCACCAGGGCCCCATCTTCACCAATATCCTCCTCGCCGACGAGATCAACCGGGCCTCGCCCCGGACTCAGTCGGCGCTGCTCGAGGCCATGGCCGAGGGGCAGATCAGCGTGGACGGCACCACGCATCGGCTCGGGGCGCTCTTCTTCGTCATCGCCACCCAGAACCCCGTGGAGTTCCGCGGCACCTATCCGCTCCCCGAGGCCCAGATGGACCGCTTCGCGCTCCAGTTCGGGCTCGGCTACGTGGGGGCCGAGGACGAGGTGGCGATCCTCTCGGCGCAGGAGCGGGCGCACCCGGTGGACGCAGTCACGCCCTGCGTGTCCACCGAGGACACGGTGGCGCTCCGCGCGCGCGCGGCCGAGATCCGCATCGCCGCCGAGCTCCGGCGCTACGTCGTGGATCTGGTCCGCGAGACGCGGCGGGCGCCGGGCGTCTCGCTCGGCGCCAGCCCGCGCGCCTCCATCGCCCTCATGAAGGCCGCCCAGGCCCTGGCCCTCCTGGACGGGCTCGACTTCGTCACGCCGGAGCACGTGCAGGAGCTCGCCGTGCCGGTCATCGCCCACCGCATGGTGGTGGATCCCCAGGCGCGCTTCTCCGGAGTCACGGCGGAGCGGGTGGTGGAGGAGATCGTGAAGACGATCCCCGTCCCCGCGTAGCCGAGGGCGGCCTCCGGGCGTGACGCGCCGGCTGCTCTTCCGCGCCTTCGGCCTCACCTATGCCGCCGAGCGCTGGATCCGCCGGCGCTTCACCGGGGCCGGGCTCCTGGCGCTGGGGGCGGCGGCGGCCGCCGCCGTGGTCGGCCTGGACACGACCCGCACGCAGGCTTACCAGCTCTTCGCCTTCCTCGCGGCGCTCCTCGGCGTCGCCATGGCGGCGAGCCTCTCCTTCCGGGGCCGCTTCGCGGTGCGGCGGCTCCTGCCGCGCTTCGCCACGGCCGGAGAGCCGCTCGCCTACCGTGTCGCGATCCGCAACGAGACCGCGCGCGCGCAGCCCGGGCTCGCGCTCGTGGAGGAGACGGCCGATCCGCGCCCCGGCTTCCAGGAGCTCCTGCGCGCGCGCGAGCCGGGGGAGGAGCGGCGCAACTGGTTCGACCGCACCGTGGGCTACCCGCGCTGGATATGGCTCGTGCGGCGGAACCAGCGCGCCCGGATCCCCGAGGTGCCCGTGCCGGCGCTCTCGCCGCGCGGCGAAGGGGAGGCCAGGGTCGAGATCATTCCGCTCCGGCGCGGGCCGCTGCGGTTCACGGGGGTGACGCTGGCGCGCCCCGATCCTCTCGGCCTCTTCCGGGCGCGCGTCACGGTGCCGGCCCCGCAGTCGGTGCTGGTGCTGCCGCGCCGCTACCCCGTGCCGGCGCTCGCGCTACCCGGGACGCGGAAGCACCAGCAGGGCGGCGTGGCGCTGGCCGCGTCGGTGGGAGACTCGGAGGAGTTCGTGTCGCTGCGCGACTACCGGCCCGGCGACCCGCTGCGGCGGATCCACTGGAAGAGCTGGGCGCGGGCCGGCCGGCCCGTGGTCAGGGAGTACCAGGACGAGTTCTTCGTCCGGCACGCGCTGGTGCTCGACACCTTCACCGGTCCGGCGCCCGGCGCGCGCTTCGAGGAGGCGGTGTCCGTGGCCGCCTCCTTCGCCTGCGCGGCGCCCACGCAGGACGCCCTCCTGGACCTCATGGTCGTGGGCGGGGAGGCGTACTGCTTCACGGCGGGGCGCGGCCTGGCCCATGCGGACCGCATGCTCGAGATCCTCGCCTGCGTGGAGCCGGCCACGGCCGGCTCCTTCCGGGTGCTCCGCGACGCGGTGCTGGAGCGCCACGCCTCGCTCAGCGGCTGCGTCTGCGTGCTGCTCGCGTGGGACGAGGAGCGGCGTGACCTCGTGGGGCGCCTCGAGGCGCTGGCGATCCCGACCCTCGTCCTCGTGCTCGGCGACGGGGACGACCCCGCGCCGGACCGTGCGGCGCTCCCGGCCCGGCCGGCGGGTGCTGCGGCGGTCCACCGGCTCCAGGTGGGCCGCATCGCCGAGGGGCTCCGGCGGCTGTGAGGACGCCCCGGCTGCTCGTCGGCGCCGCGCTTCTCTTCTGGGGGTGGCAGGTGGGTCTCCTGCTCCCGGCGGTGGCCGCCGCGCTGCTGCTCGAGGGCGCGCGCCTGGTCCGCTGGCGCTGGGAGCTGTCCCGGGGCGACTTCAACCGCGTGTCCGACCTGTCGAGCCTCGTCTTCGCGGGCATCGTCGTCTACCTCGGGGCCACGCGCGAGGCGCCGCGGGCGCTCACCCTGCTCGTCCAGTGGCTCCCGCTCGTCCTGCTCCCGCTGCTGGCGGCCCAGGTCTACAGCACCGCCGGCGGGGTCGATCCGCGCATGTTCTTCTGGAGCCAGCGGAAGCGCGCGGAGGCGGACGGCGACGGGCAGCGCCGCCTCGTGGACCTCGGCTACCCGTATCTGGCGCTCGTGATCCTGGCGGCGAGCGCGGCCAATGTGGGGACCCGGGTCTTCTACGCGGGCCTCTGTGCCTCGGCCGCCTGGGCGCTGTGGGCGAACCGGCCGCGCTGGGCCTCGCCGGCCGGCTGGGCGGGACTCCTGCTGGCGGCAGTGGTGGGGGGCTGGGGCGGTCAGGTCGGGCTCCACTCCCTCCAGCGGGTCGTCGAGGCCACGGCCTTCGAGTGGGTGTCGGAGTGGATCCGCCGGGACACGGACCCGTTCCGGGCCAGCACCGCCATCGGCCAGCTCGGCACGCTGAAGCTCTCCGACCGGATCGTCCTGCGCGTCCTCCCCGAGGGCCCCGAGCCCCCGCCGCGGCTGCTCCGCGAGGCGACCTACAACATCTACAGCGCGCCGGCGTGGCTGGCCGTGGACCCGGGCTTCAGCCGGATCCACTCCGAGGCCGACGGCACCACGTGGAAGCTCGGCCCGGCGGCGCCGGCGCCGCGCACCGTGACGATCGCGACCGCGCTCCGGCGAGGGCGCGGCGTGCTCGCCCTCCCCGGCGGCGCCTTCGAGATCCGGCGGCTCACCGTCGGGCGGCTGGAGCGCAACCGGCTCGGCGCGGTGAAGGTGGACGAGGGGCTGGGGCTCGTCACCTACACCGCGCTGGCAGGTGCCAGCGCGCCGCTCGATGACCCCCCGACCGACGCGGATCTCCTGATCACTCCGCGCGAGGTCCCCGTGTTCTCCTCCGTGGCCGCCCAGCTCGGGCTCCGCTCGCTCCCGCCGCCAGAGGCCGTGCGGGCCGTCGTGGACTTCTTCGCGCGGGGCTTCCGCTACTCGACCTATCGGCCCGGGCGCGAGCGGGAGGCGAGCCCCCTCGAGGAGTTCCTGCTGCGCTCCCGCGCGGGGCACTGCGAGTACTTCGCCACGGCCACCGTGCTCCTGCTCCGCGCGGGGGGCATCCCCACCCGCTACGTCACGGGCTTCGCCGTCGGGGAGTGGAGCGCCCTCGAGAAGGCCTACGTCCTGCGCCAGCGCCACGCCCACTCCTGGGCGCTGGCCTGGACGGGCGGGGCCTGGCGGGATGTGGACACGACGCCGGCGGTGTGGGCCGAGGAGGAGGCGGCGCAGGCCTCGTTCTGGCAACCGGCGGCTGATGTCTGGGCCTGGGGTATGTACCTCTTCTCGCGGTGGCGATATGGGGAGGGGCGGGAGGGCGTCGCCGGGTGGCTTGGCTGGCTCCTCGTGCCGCTCGTCTTGCTGCTGGCCTGGCGCATCTACTCGCGCAAGCGGGTCAGGCGCTTCCCGCCCGCGCCGACCCTGGCCTCGGCCCCGGCATCGCGGGCAGGGCAGGACTCGGAGTTCTACCTCATCGAGCAGCGGCTCGGACGGCTCGGGCTCGGACGCCAGGAGTGGGAGCCCCTGGCGCACTGGATCGAGCGCATCGGCCAGGCGCCCGAGATGAGCCGCGCGGCCGCGAGGCTCCCGCGCGTGCTGCGGCTGCACTATCGCTACCGCTTCGACCCCGCCGGGCTCTCCGCGGCGGAGCGGGAGCAGCTGCGCCACGACGTCACCGACTGGCTCGCCCAGTAGGGGGTCAGGTCTTGCATTTCGACATTGGCAGGTGTCTCAGGGAGCGCAAGAGTGGTGGGGCCCCAGCTACGTGTCGGATTGCAAGACCTGACCCCAGGTGAGGCAGGTGAGGAGGGTGGCGGTGGTGCGGATGCCCTGGAAGAGGTGGTCGAGGCGAAGGTGCTCGTTGGGGCTGTGCTGGCGGTTGCTGGCATTGGCATAGGGCAGGACGAGGGTCGGCAGGCCGAGGAGATCGGTGAAGGCCCAGAGCGGTACGCTGCCGCCGAGCGTCGGCAGGAGCACGGCCCGCTCGCCGCCGTGAGCCCGCTCCACCGCTGCGATCACTTCGCGGCAGATGGGCAGGTCCAGCGCCGTCTTCGCCGGATCGTAGCCCCCCTTTCCCACCACGCGGATGGCCCGCCCCCGGAGCGCGTCGGGCAGCGGTGTCTCCGCCCCCTCGATGACCTCGAAGCCCTGAGCCCGGATGTGCTCGACGAGGCGCCGGTACATCGTCTCCAGCCGCTGGTGCTTGGCCATGCGGACGTCGATGGACACCGAGGCGCGGTGCGGGACGATGGTGTTGGCCTGCTTGCCGGTGAAGCCGCTGGCAAGCCCGCGGATGTTGAGCGTCGGATGGAACATGAGCCGCTCGAGGTAGTCCGCCGGCACGCGCACGCCGAGCTCGCGCTCGAGCGCGGGCCGGTCCACCGGGATCCGGGCCAGCATCTCCCGCTCGGCCGCCGAGGGCGGGGCCACCTCCGCCTCGAAGCCCTCGATGAGCGGGGTGCCGTCCGGCGCCGCCATCGAGGCGAGCAGCCCGTTGAGCGCCCACGCCGGGTTCGGAACCACGAAGTTGCCCGAGTGGACATCGCGCCGCGCCGCCTCCAGCATGAGCTCGAGCGTCAGGACGCCGCGGGCGCCGCCGGAGACGGTGGGGCGGCCGCTGTCGTGCTTGGGCCCGTCGGTGACGAGGACGAGATCCGCCGCCAGGAGCTCCCGGTGCGCCTCGGTGAAGGGGCCGAAGCAGGGACTGCCGATCTCCTCCTCGCCGTCGAAGACGAACTTCACGTTCACCGCGGGCGCGATGCCGGAGGCGTCCATCAGCTCGAGGGCCCAGAGATGCGCCCAGATCGGCCCCTTGTCGTCGGAGGCCCCACGCGCGTAGAGGCGATACTGCCCGAGATCCTCGTCGGCGATGGCCGCGGGCGCGACCGTCGGCGCCCCTTCCTCGGCCAGTCCCCGGCGGAAGACGGGCTCGAGCGGCGAGGGCTGCAGCCACCCGTCCGGCGGCACCGGCTTCGTGTCGTAATGGCAGTAGAGGAGGAGCGTCCGGCGGGCGCCCGGGACGCGCCGCTCCCCGAAGACGGCGGGGTTGCCGCCGGTCTCGATGACGCGGGCCTCGAGGCCGCGGGCCTGCATGGCGGGCGAGCCACTCGCTGCAGGCGCGGACGCGCTCGCGCTCCTGGCTCACCGACTCCAGGCGGAGGAAGGGGATGAAGTCCCCGACGATGGCGCGGCGGCGCGAGGCCAGGAGCCGGTCGAACGCGGGCCAGTCAATCATGGCGGGGATGCCCCCTGAAGCGCCGCGGTGGACCGGGATCCGTCACTTGCGCGCGACGACCTGAAGGACACGAATACGTCCCTCCTCGAGGTTTCGCCTCAGGTTCCGCGTCATGGCCGCGAAGTCCGGTCCCAGCACCAGGTGCAGGCCGAGCGGCGGCGGGCCCGTCTCCCGGACCTTCCTGGCCAGCCCCGCGAACCAGGCCGCGGCGGCCGCCGTCGTATCTTCCCAGCTGTCGATCGTGAAGCCGCTGGCCTCGAGGAACCGCCGCAGGGCCTCGGGGGCGACGAGGAAGCTCGTTTCCGGCGAGCGGGCCCAGGGGACGGGAAAGACCACCTCGCCCCCGGAGCCGGCGACCACATCGTAGAGTGCCAGCGCGCCCCCGGGCGTGAGCACCCGGAAGATCTCCCGGTAGAGCCTCGCCTTGTCCGGGATGTTCATGCCGGCGTGCTGGGTCCAGACGAGATCGAAGGCCGCATCGGGGAAGGGGAGGGCCAGGGCATCGCCCTGCTGGTACGTCACGAGATGCGCGAGCCCCGTGCGCTCCGCGAGCAGCCTCGCCACGCGGCAGTACTCGTCGGTCAGGTCGATGCCCGTGACCTGGCAGCCGAACTCACGCGCGAGGCACCGCGACGGCCCGCCCAGGCCGCTGCCCACGTCCAGCACGCGCTGGCGCGTCTCGAGCCCGGCGGCGCGAGCCAGCTCGAGCGTCGCCTTCCGGCCGCGGACGTGAAACTCGTCGATCGGCGCCAGGTCCTCCGGCGTGAGGTGCTCGACGTCCTTCCCGGCGCCCGTGAGGGCGGTGAGGATGACGCTGGCCAGGTCGCCCCTGGCATAGTGTCGCGTCACCTCGTCCTTCAGCGCGTCAGGCGGCGCCATGGGCTCTGACCTTCAGCGGCGCGCGTCGAGCTGTCCGCGGAGGCGGCGGAAGTCGGCGATGGAGCGGTCCTCGTCGGGACCGAAGCGGTACGTGAAGTTGCGCAGGTAGGCGGCGACCTCGCGCTCGTCGAAGCCCGTGTCGCGGCGCCGCGCGGCGATGGCCGGGATGCTCTCCATCCCGCGGCCAAGCGCCGCGCCCAGCGCCTGGGCGAAGCTGTCCCGCTCGACCGCGGGCACCGCCGCCCGGATGCTCCAGCGGGCGAACACGCAAGGCAGGCCGGTCCACTCGTGCCAGTCGCCCGCGATGTCGAGCACGTGCTTCCAGGGGCGCCCGGTCTTGGCCTCGCGGATCGCCTTGTCGCCGATGAGGAGGATGGCATCGTAGGGCTCTTGCGGACCCACCCAGGCCCGCGGTGTCACCTCGTGCTTGAGCGCCAGCAGCACCCGGAGCAGCTCCACGGAGGTCGCCGTCTCGTCCGTCACGCCGATCACCGCGCCGTCGAGATCGGACGGGGCGCGGTCCGAGAAGAGGAGCACGCTGCGGACGGGGCCACGGCTGGCGATGCCGAAGGGGAGCGGCACGAGCAGGTGCTCGAGGCGGAGGGCGTCCATGAGCGACAGCGGAGCGGCGTCCAGCCCACCCGCGGCCATGGCCTGGCCCAGGGCGCGAGGCGTCTCCGAGATCAGCTCGACGCCGGCGAGGTGGATGAAGTACGGCTCGCAGTTGAGGTAGGGGATGTGGCCGATGCGGAGCATGAGGGATGTCCTCCGGTTAGCTGTGATGGCGGCGCATGACGGCGACGAAGCGCTCCCGGATCCTCTCCTCCGCCTCGTGGTGCCGGTCGCGCACCACCCAGCGGCCGGCGACCATCACGTCGCGTACCGGGCTGGCGCCGGCCATGCCCCCGGAGATCACCCAGGCGTCCAGCGCGGTGCGCTCGGTCTGGCCCAGGAGGGCGGGCGCCTTGGGGTCGAGGACGACGAGATCGGCGCGGCGGCCGGCGGCGATGGCGCCCACCGGCTGCGCCAGCGCCTGGGCGCCGCCGCGGCGCGCGGCGTCGAAGAGGACGCGGCCGGGACTCTCGGTCGCCTCGTCCCCGGGCGTGACGACCACGTTGCGCAGCCGGTGGTGGAGGCGCTGACCGTACTCGAGCATGCGCAGCTCGTCGGCCACCGCGATGAGCGTGTTGGCGTCGGTGCCGATGCCGAAGCGACCGCCACCCCGATGGTAGCCGCGAAGGGGGAAGCGCCCGTCGCCCAGGTTGGCCTCGGTGAGCGGGCAGAGGCCCGCGACGGCGCCGGTCCGCGCCAGCCCCGCGCGCTCGGCGTCGGTCACATGCGTGGCGTGCACGAGGGTCCAGCGCTGATCGACGCCGGCATTGGCCAGGAGCCACTCCACAGGGGGTGCGCCGAGCCCGGCGCGGCATTCCTCCACCTCCTCCGTGCGCTCGGCGGCGTGGATGTGCACGGGCCCCTCCGGCGCGGCCGCGAGGAGCGCGAGGAGGAGCCGGGCGGGGACGGCGCGGAGGCTGTGAGGGGCGATCGCCACCGTCCCGTGTCGCCGCACGGCTTCCACCAGCGAGAGGTAACCGTCAAGGTCGAGGAGGAAGCGACGCTGATCCTCCTGCGCGGGCTTGCCGATCCCGCCGCTGGCGTAGAGCACCGGGGCCAGTGTGAGGCCGATGCCCACGGCGCCTGCGGCGGCCACGATCCGCTCGGCCATCTCCGCGGAGTTCGCGTAGGGCCGGCCGTCCGGCTGATGGTGAACGTAGTGGAACTCGGCGACGCTGGTGAAGCCGCCGCGCACCATGTCGAGATAGGCCTGCGCGGCGAGGGCCTCCAGGTCCTCGGGCTCCAGGGCACGCATGAACCGGTACATGGTCTCGCGCCAGGACCAGAGGGTCTCGACGGCGACGCCGGGGGCCAGGCGGTCCCCCCACCCCACGAGCCCCCGGTGGAAGGCATGGGAGTGGAGGTTGGGCATGCCCGGGACGACGTAGCCCGCGATGCGCTCGGCGCCGGCGATGGGCGCCTCTCCCACGGCGGCGATCAGCCCGTCGGATGCCACGGCGACGAACCCGGGGGAGAGCCAGCCGGTCTCCCCCAGCAGGTGATCCGCGCGGTAGGCCTTCATCGCTCCCGTCTTCGATTCGGCGGTGGTCGGGGCACAAGCGAGCATCTCGGGGTCCTTGGCTCCAGACCCTGGGACAGGACACTAGCACCCGGTCTCGTGAGGCGTCAACGCGCCGCGGCCACGTGGCCTGGCACGCTGCGCGCCCGTGTCGTCCCCGGGCCTCGGGATCCGGGTCGCGCGTCGGCTTCACTGCACAGGCGGCGTGATCACCTCTACGCGAGGCGGCCGATGGCGCGCTCCACGGCCGCCTGGACGGCGCCCCCTTCCGCCAGACCGAGCGCCGCGGTGAGGTCGTGGTGGAGGAGGCGGTCGGTGTCGAGGCCGGGGATGCGGGCGCGCACGGCGGCGTGCGCGGCGCGGCTGCCCGCGCCGGGAGTGAGCGGCCGGCGCAGATCGAGGGCCTGCGCGGCCAGCAGCAGCTCGATGGCGAGCACCTGGCGGACGTGGCCGAGGATCTGCCGCGCCTTGAGTGCCGCGCCCGCGCCCATGGAGTTGTAATCCTCCTGCAGCCCCGAGGTCGGGATGGAGTCGGCGCTGGCCGGGTGGCTCCAGGCCCGGCACTCCGACACCAGCGCCGCCGCCACGTACTGGGCGATCATGTAGCCGGAGTGCAGCCCCCCGTGAGGCGACAGGAAGGCCGGCAGCCCCTCGCTGGTGAGCGGGTTGACGAGGCGGTCGATGCGGCGCTCGGCGATGCCGGCCAGGGAGGTGAGCCCCAGGGCCAGCGTGTCGAGGCCGAGCGCCAGGGGCTCGCCGTGGAAGTTCCCGCCCGAGAGCACGGCCCCGTCGCCGGCGTCCCCCTCGGGGAAGAGCAGCGGGTTATCGGTGACGCTGTTGATCTCGCGCCCGATGATCTCCCGCGCGAAGCCCACGGCCTCGCGGCAGGCCCCATGGACCTGCGGCATGCAGCGGAGGCTGTAGGCGTCCTGCACGCGGGTGCAGTCGCGGTGCGAGGCGATGATGGCGCTGTCGGCGGTGAGCGCGCGGAGATTGGCGGCCGAGGCGAGCTGCCCCGGATGGGGGCGGAGCGCGTGGATGCGCGCGTCGAAGGCCGCGCTGGAGCCCATGAGCGCCTCCAGGCTCATGGCCCCGGAGATGTCGGCAAGCCGCGCCAGGGCCAGCGCCTCGTCCACGAGGAGCGCCCCCAGCCCGGTCATGAGATGCGTGCCGTTGAGCAGCGCGAGCCCCTCCTTCATCTCGAGGACGAGCGGCTCGAGCCCCGCCCGTCGGAGCGCCTCGCGCGCCGGCTGCCGCGCGCCGGCCAGCATGGCCTCGCCCTCGCCGATGAGGCAGGCGGCGATGTGGGCGAGGGGCGCGAGATCGCCCGAGGCGCCCACCGAGCCGCGCTCGGGGATCACGGGCAGCACGCCTCGGTTCAGGCAGCCGGTGAGCAGCTCGACGACGGCCGGCCGCACCCCCGAGTGGCCGCGTGCCAGCGAGGCCGCCAGGAGCAGGAGCACCGCGCGCGTCTCTGGCTCGCCGAGCGGGGCACCCACGCCGGCCGCATGCGAGAGGACCAGGTTGCGTTGCAGCTCGCGGCGGGAGTCATGCGGGATCAGCGTGTCCTTGAGCTTGCCCACTCCCGTCGTGACGCCGTAGACCGGCTGCCCGCCGCGATCGATGGCGTCCAGCAGCGCGCGCCCGCGCTCGAGCCGCGGCCCCGCGTCCGGATCCAGCAGGACCGGCGCGCCGGCCCGGGCCACCGCCACGACGTCGGCAACGTCGAGCCGGCCCGCGCCGAGGACGACGGTCCTCAGCGCTCCCACACCACGCTCCCCCGCTTGATGACCCGGGCCACGTGGTTGACGCCGTAGAAGTAGGGGATGTGCTCCCAGGTGGGCACATCGGCGAGGACGAGGTCGCAGAGCTTGCCCGGGCGCAGCGAGCCGATCTCCGCCTCGAGGCCCAGGGCGTGAGCAGCGTGAAGCGTGACGCCCAGGAGGGCCTCCTCCATGGTCATCTTCATCTGGCTCACGGCCATGGTCATGACGAGCTGGAGGTTGCAGCCCATGGACGAGCCCGGGTTGAAGTCGCTGGCCAGGGCCACGCGCGCGCCGGTCTCGAGGAAGGCGCGCGCGGGCGCATACGGGAGCCCGAGGAAGAAGGCCGTGCCGGGCAGCAGTGTCGCCGTGACGCCGGCCGCCTTCATGCGGGCGATCCCCTCGACGCGGGCCTTGAGGAGGTGGTCGGCCGAGAGCGCCCCCACCTCGGCCGCCAGCTCGGCGCCCCCCACGGTGACGAACTCGTCGGCGTGGAACTTCGCGCGCAGGCCGTGGCGGGCCCCGGCCTCGAGGATCCGGCGCGTCTGCGCCAGCGAGAAGACGCCCTCCTCGCAGAACACGTCCACGTGGCGGGCCAGCCTGCGGCGCGCCACCTCGGGGAGCATCTCCTGCACCACGAGCTCCACGTACGCGTCGGTGCGCCCCCTGAACTCCGGGGGCACCTCGTGGGCGCCGCAGAAGGTGGGCGCCACCGTCACCGGATGCTCGGTGTCGAGCCGGGCGATGGCCTCGAGCATCTTCAGCTCGTCGGCGGTGGTGAGCCCGTAGCCGGACTTGGCCTCGCAGGTGGTGGTGCCGTGGCGGAGCATGAGGTCGAGGCGCAGCCGGCCGAGATCCACCAGCTCGTCCACGCTCGCCCGGCGCGTGGCGCGCACCGTGGAGAGGATGCCCCCGCCCGCCGCGGCGATCTCCTTGTAAGTGGCGCCGCGCGCCCGCATGGCGTACTCGTGCTCGCGCGAGCCGGCGAAGACGAGATGGGTGTGCGAGTCCACGAAGCCGGGGAGCGCCACGCGGCCTCCCGCGTCCACGATCCGGGCCTCGGCGCAGCGCACGACCTCGCGCTCCACCCGCGCCTCGGGGCCGACCCAGCAGATGCGCCCGCCGGCCGCGGCCAGGGCGGCGCCCGCGATGATGCCCAGCGGTCCCTCGCCGAGCCCCGGCTCGCCGCTGACGAGCTGGCCGATGTTGCGGACGAGGAGATCGGCGGGGGCGGTCATGGCGCCGCGCGGCGGCCGGATCGAGCGCACCAGGCGATCGCCCCTGCCGCGAAGGCGCCCGCACAAAGGGCGTGCACGCGGTGGAAGCTGCCCGGGAGGAACAAGGCATTGCCGGCGATCCATGGCGCCAGCGGTGCCACGTCGGGATGGATCACCGCGTCGAGGAGGCTGTGGGACAGGGCGCCGAACAACGCCCCGGTCAGCGCGGCCCCCCAAGGTACCGGACCCAGCTCGGCGACGAGCCGCTCGGCTACCTGGCCCCTCGGGCGCAGCCTGCCGGCGGCGGCGCGGTAGGCACGGGACAGCGCGGCCCGCGCTGGTCCGACCACCGCGAGCGCCGCCACGGCCGACCCGGACAGCGTGTGAAGCCCGCCGTGAATGGGATGGCGGCTCGCGGCAATGTTGACGATCGTCTCCAGGTCGATCATGACCTGGACGATGGCGAAGATGCCGAGGCTCAGCGCGCGCGGGCAGGCCGCCTTGAGGACCATCGCGGGACCGAGGTGAAAGGGGGTGACCGGCATGATGTGGTCGCGCCTCAGGCCGTGATCCCCGGGAGGGTGAGGCCGTGGCGGCGCGCGGCGGCGATGGCGTCCTCGTAGCCGGCGTCGGCGTGACGCATGATGCCGGTGCCGGGGTCGCTGGTCAGGACGCGCTGGAGCCGGCGCGCCGCCTCCGGCGTGCCGTCGGCCACCACGACCATCCCGGCGTGGATCGAGTAGCCGATGCCGACGCCGCCGCCGTGGTGGACCGAGACCCAGGTGGCCCCGGCGGCGGTGTTGACCAGCGCGTTCAGGATGGGCCAGTCGGCGATGGCATCGGAGCCGTCGCGCATGGACTCGGTCTCGCGGTTCGGCGAGGCGACCGAGCCCGAGTCCAGATGATCCCGCCCGATGACGAGGGGCGCCTTCACGCCCCCCGAGGCCACGAGGTCGTTGAAGATGCGCCCCGCGCGGGCCCGCTCGCCGTAGCCGAGCCAGCAGATGCGCGCCGGCAGACCCTGGAAGTGGACGCGCGCCCTGGCCATGCCGAGCCAGCGCACCAGGTGCTCGTTGTCCCGGAACGCCTCCATGAGAGCACGGTCGGTGGCGAAGATGTCCTCGGGATCGCCCGACAGCGCCACCCAGCGAAACGGGCCCTGGCCCTGGCAGAAGAGCGGGCGGATGAAGGCCGGGACGAAGCCCGGATAGGAGAAGTCGGTGACGCCGGCGTTCTCGGCCTCGCGGCGGAAGTTGTTGCCGTAGTCGAAGAGGATGGCGCCGCTCCGCTGGAAACCCAGCATGGCCCGCATCTGGAGCGCGATGGACTCATAGGCCCGGCGCAGGTACTCCTTCGGGTCGCGCTGGCGAAGGGCGGTGGCCTCGCCCACCGACAGCCCCGCGGGGATGTAGCCGTTCACCATGTCGTGGGCCGAGGTCTGGTCCGTCACCACGTCGGGGCGCAGGCCCCGGCGGGCCATCTCGGGGTGGGCCTCGGCGGCATTGGCGTGGAGCGCGATGGACAGCGCCTCGCCGCGTGTCCGCGCCGCCTCCGCCCAGCCGAGCGCCTCGTCCAGCGAGGCCGTGGCGCGGTCCACGTAGCCGAGGCGCAGCCGGCGCTCGATGCGCGCGCCGTCCACCTCGACGAAGATCCCCACGCCCTCGTTCATGGTGACGGCCAGCGGCTGGGCGCCGCCCATGCCGCCGAGCCCGGCGGAGAGCACGAGCCGGCCGCGGAGCGTGCCGCCGAAGTGCGTGCGCGCGCAGGCGGCGAAGGTCTCGTAGGTGCCCTGGAGGATGCCCTGCGTGCCGATGTAGATCCACGAGCCCGCCGTCATCTGGCCGTACATGGTGAGCCCCATGGCCTCGTACCGCCGGAAATGCTCCCAGTCGCCCCACTCGGGGACGAGCATGGCGTTGGCGATGAGGACGCGCGGGGCGTCGGGGTGAGTGCGGAAGATGCCGACGGGCTTCCCCGACTGGACCAGCAAGGTCTCGTCCCCCGCGAGGCTCCGGAGCGAGGCGACGATCCGGTGATACGCCTCCCAGGAGCGCGCGGCCTTGCCCGAGCCGCCGTAGACGACGAGGTCCTCCCAGCGCTCGGCCACGTCGGGGTCGAGGTTGTTCATGAGCATGCGGAGCGCCGCCTCCTGCGGCCAGCCCTTGCAGGACAGCGCGCTGCCCCGCGGGGCGCGGATGGGCTCGGTGGGCCTGCCGGCGGCGGGGCCGCTCATGGTCAGAGCACGTAGAGCCAGGGCCGCGCGGTGAGGCTCGCGGCGCGCCAGAGGCCGCTCTCGGCGAGCCAGCCGACGGCCTCCGCCGCGTCGGTCGACGCCATCACCGCCAGCGTGCACCCCGCGGGGAGGAAGCCCCCGAAGAGCAGGCGTCCGGCCCCGCGGGCCTCGACCAGCGCGAAGTCGGCCATGTCCACATCCGTGGCCTCCCCCTCGACGATGGTGGCGGCGCGCGACCCATCGGTGACGAGCGGCGGCGGCCGCCACGGCTCGAGGAAGCGCTCGAAGAGGGTCGAGGTGTAGCCGGTCCACGCCCCGCCCTTGAAGTACGGGTCCTCCTCCACGACGCACGCGACGTCCGGGGCCTCCGGCACCCGGTAGAAGATGTCCGCCGTCCTTCCGTCGGGCGAAGGTCCCCCGGCCACCACGAAGCCCCGGGTGCGCAGGTCCATCAGCCGCGCCAGGTGGGCCTCCCGGAGGGGGGTGCGCCGGGTCACGTAGTCGGGGGCGGGGGTGATGGCGACGTGGGAGACGGGCATGTCCGCATGGTACTTTGCCGGGCCCCCTCGGCTCAATGCCCTATACTGGCCGCGTGCGGCTCCCGGGTCAGCGCCCCTCGTTTCGCCGCGTGGTCCGCGCCCTCGCCCTCGGGGTCCTGGTGAGTGTGGGCGTGACCGCGCTGTCGCACGCGGGCGTGCTGGCGGGCTGGGAGACGCGAGCCGTGGACGCCTTTCTCTTCTTCCGCGACCGCGAGCCCTCCCCCGACATCGCCGTGGCCCTCGTGGACGAGGAGGCCTTCCGCGAGCTGGGCGAGCGCCAGCCGCTCTCGCGCCGCTACCTGGCCGACCTGGGCGAGCTCCTGCTCCAGAGCGGCGCGCGGGTCGTGGCCTTCGACGTGCAGTTCCGGGCGCCCACCGCGCCCGAGGAGGACGACGCGCTGCTGGCGCTCTGCGAGCGCTGGCAGGGGAGCGGTCAGGGCCGGCTCGTCTTCGCCTCCGTCGCCACGCCGCGGGACGGCGCGGCGGGCGGGCCGTATGACCTGGCGCCGCTCTTCTCGTCGCGGCTCGGCGGGCTCGTGGGCTTCGCCAACGCGCCGGTGGGGCAGGACGGCGTGATCCGCCGGATGGTGCCCGTGCTGCCCGCGGCCGGCGGCGGGCTCCTGCCGTCCTTCGCGCTGGCCGTGGCGGCGGGGCACGCCGGCCATGCCCCCGCGGATCTGGCCCGGGCCCTCGCCGTGGGCTCGCCGCTGACCCTGCCGGTGCGCGACGTGACGGGGAGAGTCGGCCGCGCTGACTCTCTGCCCCTGGCGCGGCTCGCCTCTGCCCAGTGGCGCATCGACTACGCCGGTGCCGCGGGAGCCTTCACCTCCTTCCCCAGCGGCCCGCTGGTGGCGCTCGGGCGGAGCGGGGTCAGGCCTCCGGCGGACAATCCCTTTCGCGGGAAGATCGTCCTGGTGGGCGCGGCCTTCGAGGCGAGCCGGGACTTCCACCCGACGCCCGTGGGGATGATGGCCGGCGTCGAGGTCCACGCCAACATGGTCCACACGCTGCTGGGACGGCGGGCGCTCCTGCCGCCGCCCATCCTCCTCAACCTCGCGGTGCTGATCGGGGCGTGCCTGGTCGTGTCGCTGCTCTCGGTGTGGCTGCGCCCCGTGTGGGCGGCGCTGGCCGTGGGCGGGCTCGTCGCCCTCTTCGCGGCGCTCTCCTACGAGGCCTACACGCGCGGCGGCTACTGGCTCGACTTCGTGGCGCCGCTCGTGGGGATGCTCGCGTACCTGCAGGGCGCCCGGCTCCTGGCGCGGCGCAGGCTGAGGCAGGCCTTCGGGCAGTTCGTGAGCCCCGCGGTGATGGATCGCGTGCTGCGCGACGGCGCGGCCCTCGGCGGCGAGACGCGGACCTGCTCCGTGCTGATGTCGGACCTGCGCGGCTTCACGAGCATGGCGGAGCGGTTGCCGCCCGCGCGGGTCTCGGCGGTGATGAACGAGTACTTCACCGCCATGGTGGACGTGATCCTCGGGCACCGCGGCATGGTGCAGGACTTCATCGGCGACGGTATCCTGGCGGTGTTCGGGGCGCCCCTCCCCAACCCGGAGCACGCCTGGCACGCCGTCGAGACGGCGCTGGGGATGCAGGCGGCGCTCGCCGCCCTCAACAAGCGCTGGCAGGCGGAGGGCCGGGCGCCGCTGGCCATGGGGGCCGCCGTGCACACGGGGGTGGTGTTCGCCGGCAACGTGGGGGCGCCGCGGAAGAAGAAGTACGCGGTGCTGGGAGACACGGTCAACACGGTGTCGCGCATCGAGGGGCTCAACCGCGAGCTGGGCACGACGGTGCTCGTGAGCGCTGCCACGCTGGCTGCCGTGGGGGATCGGGTCGCCGTGAAGGACCGCGGCGCCCTCACGGTCAAGGGCAAGGCCGAGCCCGTGCAGGTCTTCGAGCTGCTGGGGAGGTAAGGCGGCGATGACGGGAAGACGTGGGCTCGTGGCGTGGCTGGGCACCGCGCTGGTGGCCGCGGGCGTCGGGCTCGCTGGCGATGCCTCCGCGCAGACCGGCGAGGTGGCCGGGATGATCACCGAGATCAAGCTCGGCAAGGGCGCGGTGGAGGTGAGGCCGGCGGGCGGCGACTGGCGCCCGGCCGGGCCGCTGATGAGCCTGCTGTCGGGGGACACCGTGCGCGCCACCGGGGGCGGATCGACGGTGATCCTCCTCACCGGCGGGCGTGGGACGATCCGCGTCGAGGGCCATACCGGGCCCGTGGTCGTGCCGGGTCCCCAGGCCGGCGAGGGGAAGATGCAGAAGGCGCAGGCGCTGCTCAGCGCCAGCCTCGGCTTCCTCTCCTCCCGGGCCAAGGAGATGCCACAGGCCGTGCTCGGCACCCGCTCCTGGCTCAAGCCCCCGGCCGTGCTGGCGCCGCGCAACGGCCCGGTGCTGGCCGATGCGCTCAGCTTCGAGTGGTGGGGCAGCCGGCTGTCGCGCTACACGATCCAGATCGTCGGGCCGTCGGGCGTCGCCCTTGAGCGCGCGGGGGTCACGGGGGCGCGGCTGGACTACCCGGCTGATGCGCCCGCACTGGCTCCCGGCATCCGCTACACGTTCAGGGTGAGCGCCGAGGGGCAGCCGCCGCAGGAAGCGTGGTTCGAGGTACTGAGCCCCGAGCGTACGCGCGAGGTGCGGGCGAGCCTGGCCGCGCTCGAGCAGGAGGTGGGCGCGGCGGCGCCGTCGAACACGCTGGTGGCCCTGCGCGCGGGCTTCCTGGCGCAGCAGGGCCTCGTCCACGAGGCGCGCCGCGCCGTGCTGGCGGCGCTCGCGAAGGACCGGGACGAGCCGACGCTCCACCTGCTCCTGGGCAACCTCTACTCCCAGTCCGGGCTGCCCGAGCAGGCCCATCAGTCCTTCGACGAGGCCCGCTTCCTCATGGGCGGCACGCTCAGGCGGTAGGCCAGGCCCACGCCCCGGCCGTTCTCGACGCGTGCCCGTCGCGCATCCCCAGTGGCGGGTGTCAGTAGTCGCCGATGTAGAGACGCACGGCGAACTTCTGCGGGCTTTCCTTGACGAGCACCTCGAGGAAGGTGCGGACGGGGGTGAGCTCCTGCAGGATGCCCTCGCCGATCACCTCCTGGATCACGACCTCGAACCTGCGCTCCGTCAGGACGCCAAGAAGCATCTGCGCGATGCCCAGGCGGCGCTTGGCGAGGTTCTCTGGGGTGAGCGCGGCGGCTTCCGGAGCGATCCCGGCGAGGCCGCGGGCGGCCACCTTCGCTGAGAGGGCCTCCAGTCCGCGCCGCTGGAGCTTGCTGTCGGCTGCGACGACGTTGGCAGGCTCGCCGCTCAGGATGCGGGTCACCGCCAGGACCTGACGGACTTCCCGGACCCTGGCGGGCGGGGTGTCAGCGAAAACTGCGGCGAGCGTCTGTGAGAGCCGTTCGAAGGGCGTCACGGGGCGCTGCTGGCCCGGCGAGACATCCTATCGGGTCCGGACGGACGCGCTCTGTGTCACGAACAGCGGCGGGAAGCGGAACTTCGATCCATCGAGGTAGTCCTCGACGAGCTCGATGGCGATCCAGCGCCGGTCGAGATGCTCGGCCGCTTGCCCCGTGATGTTCGATCCCGCGAACATGTCGAGAACGACATCTCCCCGGTCAGTGCAGAGCTTGATGAAAAACTCCGGGAGGCCCGGCGGGAACCGAGCCGGGTGGACCGGAAGCCCCGCCTGCTGGCAGCGCTTGAGGTACTCGCCGTTCGAGTCGTTGTTCCCGAGCTCGATGAGGTTTGGTGGAATCGCCCCGCCGTGGTCGCGCGTGAACTTCGACGTGATCGTGTGGCCGCTCGGCCTGGCCTTCGCGCGATACCCGCGCTCGAGCAGGCGGCGCATGTCGGCGCTGTACTCCTTGAGGACCTTGCGGTTGTCGGCTTTGGGCCAGGGGGTCTTGGACAGCCACCAGACGAGGTTGACCGCGCACTTCACCCGGATTCGGCGGACATTCACCCACTCGGCAGGGGCGGGGAGGGCTCCGGGATTGTACCAGTAGATGTCCTGCGCGAGGTGAAGGCCCACCTTGTCGTGGAGCGCGAGGAGAAGATGGTACTGGTAGAGGCTGCGGGTCGGGGCTCCCTTGTTCCAGACCCCGCCGATGTCGATCACGAAGCTTCCGTCCTCGCGCAGCACCCGCTTGCAGTGGTCGGCGATGGGCAGGAACCAGGCGATGTACTCGTCGATGCGGACCGTCCCATACGGCTTCTTCTTCTGGAAGGTCAGGGGGAACGGGGGCGACGTGACGATCAGGTTGACCGACTCGCTCGGCAGGTCCGCCAGAACGTCGAGCGCGTCGCCCAGGTAGGCCCGGCCGAGTCTCGTCTGGTAGAAGGGCTTCATGGTGCCGTTCGCGCGAGCTCCTCTCCCCGGCGAGAATAGCCTGCTTCGGGAAGAGCTGTCAACGAGATCTAGGGGTATCGTCAGAGATACACCCCCGCATGTTGGGGTTGGGTGGGAATCGGGCCCCGACCCTCACGTCACCCAGCCGCCGGCGAAGGGGATGACCTGCCCCACGAAGAAGTCGGCGTCCTCGGAGGCGAGGTAGACCGCGAGGCGCGCCGACTCCTCGCTGCGCGCGATGCGGCCCGCCGGGATGTTCTTCACCATGCGCTCGAGGGCCTTCGGGTCCGCCACGAGCTCCGGCGGGAAGTAGGTGGGGTTCTCCACGTAGTTCTGGGCGATGGCGTTGACCTGGATGCCGTCGCGCGCCACCTCCCGCCCCACCGCCTTGGTGAGCCCGTTGATCCCGGCCCGCGCCGCCGTGTAGGCCGCGTAGCGGGCGAGCCCCGGGAAGGCGGCGGCCGAGGACATGTTGATGATCTTCCCGCGCCGGGCCGGCCGCATGACCCGGAGCGCGGCGCGCAGGCAGTAGAAGGGCTCGTCCAGGAGCCGCTGCATCAGCTCCCGCCACGCCGCGTCCGTGACCGCCTCGGTGGCGCAGCCCGCGGGCGGGCAGGCATTGTTGTTCACGAGCACGTCGAGCCTGCCGAAGCGCGCCACCACGGCGTCCACGGCGCGATCGGCCTCGGCCGACTCGGCGAGGTCCCCCGTGAGGGCCAGCGCCGTGCGCCCGAGGCGCTCGGCGAGAACGACCAGGGGCGCGGCGGCCTTCGGCTCGCGGTCGTGGAGCGCGAGCGTGGCGCCCTCCCGCGCGAACTCCTCCGTGAGGGCCGGGCCCATGAAGGCGCTGCAGTTGGTGATCAGCGCGACCTTGCCGGTGAGTCTCATGCGGGCCTCGGCATCCCGCGCCAGCCTAGCCCCGATGGCCCGCGCGCGCAAGGACGTGGCCCGGGCCGAGCTGATGATGTGGGCGCCGGGCCTCTCAGGGCGCGACCAGCGTCAGCCTCGGGAAGTAGCTGCGGTAGCGCCGCGCATCGCGTGTGAGGAGCGGCAGTCCGCGTACCGCCGCGTGGGCTCCGACGTAGAAGTCCGGCAGGGGCGAGCGCTT
This sequence comes from Candidatus Rokuibacteriota bacterium, assembly GCA_016188005.1. Lineage (NCBI taxonomy): Bacteria > Candidatus Rokuibacteriota > Candidatus Rokuibacteriota bacterium. Next base: position 27,786 of record JACPIQ010000051.1, read on the forward strand.
CCGGCCGCCCGCTCGCCGATATCTCAGGAAGCACCTGGCCGCCAGGAAGGCCGCCTCCCAGGGCAGGGCCTCCCGCCGGAAGAAGTCGGCCGGAAGGGCAGCGTCGACGTCCTCGATCTGCTCGAAGCCGACCGAGACCTCGGAGTACACGATGGGATTGATGACGAGCGCATGGTCTTCGGCCAGGCGCGCGAGCTGCCCCGAGGACCACTCGAACGACGTCGTGTCCTCCGTCACCACGTCGAGGATGACGTTGCTGTCGACGAGGATCTCGCGCATCCAGGAACGTCTACCGGGCGCGCGTCAGGGCCATGATCTGGTCGGTGGTCAGCCGGGTGGTGGCCCTCCCTCGCATGCCAGCCAGGAGCCGCCCGCCCCGGTGGCTGGCGGCCCGGACTCTGCGAAGGATGACAGTGCTCCCCCTCAGGCGGAACTCCACCTCGGTTGCCGGCAGTAACCCCGCCTTGCGGCGAATGGCCAGCGGGATCGTCACCTGTCCCTTGCTCGTGATCCGCATCGTTCCCTCCCCTCGGGCGCAGGAGTCTTACCGGTAAGAGTAAGAGCCTGGCACAGGCGAGTCAAGGCGCACGATTCGGATTCGGCTCGCGGTCGTGGAGCGCGAGCGTGGCGCCCTCCGGCGCGAACTCCTCCGTGAGGGTCGGACCCATGAGCCCGAGAAGAATCCTCTTTACTCCTGCCGAGACAGTACTTATAGTCGCGGGCACCTGCGGGCGCCCGACCGTGTCGGGGAAAACCCGGACTCTCCCGCTCTTGTCCCCGGGGCCGATACGCCTGCGCGCTCTGTGGGACTGGAAGCGAGGTGTCGCGTGCAACACGGGACATCTGAGTCGAGAGGTATCACCGCTGGTGCCCGCCCGGTCATGCTCGTCGTGGAGGATGACGAAGGGGTCCGCGCGGCCTACCGGGTGATCTTCGAGAGCGAGTATGACATCGTCGCGGTCCCGGATGGCCTCAGCGCGATCGAGATCGTTCAGTCCCGTCCCGTCGATGTCGTGCTCCTGGAAATCCTCATGCGCGGCATCGACGGCCTCGAAGTGCTCCGGGAGATCAAGGCTTTCGATGGGCAGATCCCGGTGGTCATGGCGACGGCCGTGAAGACGGTGCGGACGGCCGTGGACGCGATGAGGCTCGGCGCCTTCGACTATCTCACGAAGCCGTTCGACGACGAGGAGGTACTGGGCGTGGCCCGCCGTGCCGTGGCGCAGCGGAGGCAGCAGGCTCCTCCTGGGGCTGGGGGAACCGCCCGACCGCTGGCGCGCGCGGTGCCCGCCCCGGGGCGCATCCTCATCATCGGGGGCGACATCGGCTGGCAATCCGTCCTCGCCGTCGCCCTCCAGCGATCGGGCCTCGTGGAACTGGTCGCCACCGCGGCCGCCTTGGTCGCCGATGCGGATCTGCGGTGGGTCAAGGGTGTGATCGTGGATCCTGGCGAAGTGGCACCAGGGATCCTCGGCTTCCTCACCGCGCTGCGAGAGCGTCTTCCGATCAGCCCGGTGCTCGTTCTCGGCGCCGCTCCGGACGTGTCCGAGCTCCGCACGCCGCGCCTGCACTGGGTGGCGCGCGCTCCTGGGCATCTGGCGAGGTTGGTCGACGGGATGACTGCCGCGTGCCCGGCGGGCCGGCCGGCGGCGGCTCCGCTGACCCCTTACTCCGGGCGCGCGATGGAGCATCTCGCGATCCACTATGGGCACCCACTCACGGTTGCCGGCGTGGCCGGCGCCATCGGAATCTCGGAGAGTCATCTCGCCCACACCTTCCGGGCCGATACGGGGATGTCTGTCAGGAAATTCCTGACACGGGTCCGGGTGAGAGTCGCCGAGCACCTGCTGGCGACGACGTCCGGCAAGGTGGCCGGGATCGCCGCGAAGGCCGGGTTCTTCGACGCCTCCCACCTCGCGCGAGTCCTCCGCCGGCACGCCGGGCCCCGTTCCGGGGCGCGCCGCCCGACCCGCGCCGAAGGGCTGTAGAGGCCGCAGCCCATCCCGGCCCTGCTTGTACAGGGCGGCTGCAGCCCTGTCCTCCATTTCAGCAGCCCTGTCCGATTGACGCCGCACTGCTTCCCCCCCATGTTCGGGGCCGTGGCGATGCGCAGCCCGTCGCAGCTGGACGGTATGGCGCGCGGCTCGACCGGACAGCGGAGGGGTCGCTGTGACGGCTAACCTCGCAGAGCACCGAGGCCCGTAGCGTGATCGGACCGGGAGCGCGCTCGGGCGCCGACGAGCTGGACGCCTCAGATCAGTCCCTCCGACTTGTCTCGACGTGGCAACGCGTGGCCGTTCTGGTGCTCGCGGCCGGCCTGCTCACCGTCGGCCCGGTGCCATCAGCGTCAGCGGCCCCTCCGTCCTGGTGGAATGCGGCATGGAGCTTCCGTCAGCTCGTGACGATCACGGCGCCTCCGGCGTCCATCCCGCAGGGGTACAGCCTGAAGGTCACGCTCGACCACGCAGCACTCGTGGCTGCGGGGAAGTCGCTCGCCTCCGGACAGGACGTGCGGGTCGTGTACTGGAACGGCGCCGCACACGTCGAGCTCGATCGCATCCTCGCGCCCGGCTCGTCCTGGAACACGAGCACGACGACGCTCTGGTTCAAGGCGCAGGCCGCAGTGTCCGCCGGAGCCCCCGACGACAACCACGCCCTCTACTACGGCAACACGGCAGCCGGCGCGGCCCCCGCCAGCGGCGACAGTGTGTTCTTGCTGTGGGACGACTTCCAGGCGGCGGCGCTCAACGCGGCCAAGTGGGTGGTCTTGACCTCGGGGGCGGTGACGGTCACGGTCAGCAACGGTCAGGTGAAGGTCAGCGGGACGACGGACGCCAGCAACCAGTACTCCGGCTTTGGGGTCCGATCAGTGGCCACGTTCACGGCCGACTTTCTGGTGGAATCCTCGTTCAGCATCGCGGCCCAAGGGACCGGGGCCCACGCCAACTGGAAGGGGGCCTTCGGGCTCGGCGAAGGCTGTGCGAGCGGGCTGGGGGTGAAGAGCGCGGGGAGTACGAACAAGCGGATCCGGTGCTGGAACGGGTCGATCTGGGTGGACATCGCCGACAGCAGTCTGGATGCCCAGACGTTCGCGGGGCGCGGGGTGGGCCAGGCCTTGACGAGTGACGGGGTGGGGCGCCACTACGAGGACGGGGTGCTCAAGGCCACCCGTACCGGGCTCAGCACCGCCGCGCGCACCCCCGTCCTCCGGTATGGGCCGGATCAGGCCAGCCAGACCTTCGACGTTCGGTTTGACAACGTGCTGGTCCGGATGTTCCTCGCAGCGGACGCGTCCATCTCGGTCACCCTTGGAGCCGAGGTCGCACAGACCGGGAACCCGGCCCCGACGCTCGGCGCGATCTCGCCGACGAGTGCGGTCGCCGGAGGCGCGGGCTTCACGCTGACCGCCACCGGCAGCAGTTTCGTGTCGGGTTCCGTGGTGCGCTGGAACGGGGCGGACCGGACGACTTCCTTCGTGAGCGCCACGCAGCTTCAAGCCACCATCCCCGCGACCGACCTGGCGAACCCGGGCACCGCCCAGGTCACCGTATTCACGCCGACGCCCGGTGGCGGCACATCGGCGCCTCAGGCCTTCACGATCACCAGCGCCGCGACCACGCTCGCCATCACCTCGGTCAATGGCGGCGCCAACCCGACGGCGGGGGCCCCGTTCTCGGTCGTCGTGACGTCCCAGAACCCCCAGGGGGGCAGTGCTGCCGTCGCCACCGCCACAGGCACGACCCTGAGCCTCAAGACGGGCACCGGTACCCTCGGGGGCACGCTCACCGGGACGATTCCCGCGGGGACGAGCCAGGTCACCATCAGCGGAGTCACGTACACCAGGGCCGAGAGCGGAGTGGTCTTCACCGCCACGCGGACGACGGGCGACGCCCTGACCCCGGGCGACAGCGCGGCGTTCACGGTGAATGCTGGTCCAGCCAGCGCCCTCGCCTTCACCACCCAGCCCGCGAACGCCGCCGTGGGGGGGCTGATCCCCGGGCCCCCAACCGTCGCGGTACGGGACAGCCAGGGCAACACCGTCACGACCTCCACGGCGTCCATCACGGTTGCCATCGGGACGAACCCGGGGGGCGGGACCCTCAGCGGCACCGCCACCAGGAGCGCTGCGTCCGGGGTGGCGAGCTTCAGCGACCTCAGCATCAATAACGCCGGGACGGGCTACACGCTCACCGCGACGGCGGCGGGGCTCGCGGGGGCCACGAGCAACGCCTTCAGCGTCGGGGGAACCGGCACGATCAGCGGGAGTGTGTCGCGCGGCAGTGACGGCCGGGCCGTCGGCGGGGCAACGGTCGAGGCCCTCCAGGGTGGCACGGCGAGAGCCACCGATGTGACCGCGCAGGACGGAACCTACAGCCTTCCGAACCTCGCCGCCGGGACCTACGACGTCCGGGCGTCTGCCGACGGGTACCTCGCCAGCTCAGAGAACGGGGTGGTGGTGACAGGCGGCGCAACGGCGACCGTGAACCTGAGCCTCACCGCTGGTCCGTTGCCGGGGTCGATCGCATACCTGTACGACCGATCGGGGCGTCTGGTGGGAGTGGTGGACCCCGCGGGGGAGACGGCCGTGTACAGCTACGACCCGGTCGGGAATCTCCTCTCCATCGCCCGTCGCAGCTCCAGCGTGGTGTCGATCATCGACTTCTCGCCAGGCAGCGGGGCCATAGGGGCAACGGTGCGGATCTACGGTACCGGATTCAGCGCGACGGCATCGCAGAACACCGTGAGCTTCAATGGGGTAACGGCGGCGCTGACGTCGAGCACCGCGACTGAGATCGTCACGGCCGTACCCTCCGGTGCGACCTCGGGCCCGATTGCCGTCACCGCACCGAGTGGGTCAGCGACCAGCAGTGCATCGTTCATCGTTGGGGGAGCGGGCGGCGCCCCGACGATTAGCGGTTTCAGCCCCGGGATTGCGACGGCTGGCACACCGCTCACGATCAACGGGACGAACTTTGATCCGGCGTATGCAAACAACAAGGCGCGCTTCAACATCACGCTGGGGACTGTCACCACGGCTACGGCGAGTTCGTTGGGGACGAGCGTGCCGTCGTCCACGGGGTCGGGACGCATCTCGGTCACAACCCCGGGCGGGATGGCGGTGAGTAGCGGGGATCTCTTCATCCCACCCTCTCCGTATACCCCCCCTGACGTGGTGTTCACGAGTCGCATGGGAAACCCTGGGAATGCGTCAGTCACGATTGGGACAGCTAGCAAGATCGCACTGGTCGTGTTCGACGGCCAGGGAGGACAGCCGCTCAACGTGTCGATGACCGGGGTGACGATCCCGCAGAGCACGGTCACGCTCTACAGTCCTACCGGCGCCGCCCTCGCATCCATGTCGGTGAGCACAGGCGGCGGGAGTTTCCCGATACAGACCCTCCCGGGCAACGGGAGCTACACGATCCTCGTAGCACCGACGAGTCCGTACACAGGAAGTATGACATTGGCCGTTGGTACGCCGCCGGACCTGGTGGTGGTCGCTCCGGTGACGGTGCCGACGGCGCCGGTGCTCCCGAACGCGGATGGGAGCTACAGCGTGCCGATCTCCTGGACGGTGCAGAACACGGGGATGAGCGGGATTCCCACCTCGGCCTCCTGGACGGATCGGGTGTACGTCTCGGTGGACGCGGTCGAGGACGGGGTGGACGTGATAGTGCGAGACGAGGCGCACGTCGATGGGCTGGCAGGGGGAGCGAGCTACGCGTCGGGCGCGGTGACGGTGACAGTTCCGGCGAGTGTCAGTCCGGGGAGCTATTACATCATCATCCGGACCGACGTCCACCAGCAGATCGCCGAGAGCGATGAGGGGAACAACACCCGGGCGTCGGCCACCCAGGTGACGCTGGCCCCTCGGCCGGACCTGGTGGTGACATCGCTCCAGGCGCCAGGGAGCGTGGCACGGAACGGCGACGGCACGTGGAGTGTCCCCGTGCTCTGGGCAGTCCAGAACGTGGGAACGACACCGACGCCGGCATACCCGTCCTGGTGGGATCGGGTGTATCTCTCGACGGACACGGTGCTGGACGGGAGCGACATCGGCTTGGGGCAGGTGTACCACGCTGACGGGCTTGCAGCGGGAGCCACCTACCAGGGCTGGCTGACGGTGACGGTGCCGGGCTCGGTGGCGCCCGGCAGCTACTCCATCATCGTCAAGACCGATGACCCGTATAACGACCTGATTGAGGCCGACGAGACCAACAACACCCGGGCCTCGGGAATCCAGGTGACGCTCTCGCCATGACGACCATGCGACTCAAGCCTGCGTTCGGCGTCGTCCTTCTGCTTGCGCTGGGTTACTTGTTGGTGCCTCAGGCCTCCGGTCCCCGCTCGACGGCGCGTGGGCAGGAGACCGCCGGCCAGAGCGCCACCGTCTTGCCTGATGGCCGCTGGCTCGTGCTCGGAGGCCAAGGACCCGATGGTCCGCTCTCGGGGGGAGCGATCTGGGACGGACCGTCCTCATCGTGGGGGGGCTGGGCGTGGACGGGCGGGTGGTGGCCGAGGCAGAGCGCTTCGATCCGGCAGCGCAGCGCTTCGAGGCGCTGACCTCCGCAGCGCCCACGCCGCGTGCGTATCACACCGCGACGCTTCTCACGGATGGTCGGCTGCTCATCGTCGGCGGGATCGCGGAAGATGGAGTGCCGTCTAGTCCCGCCGAGACCTGGGACCCGCAGGCCGGCACGACGGAGACTGTCCGCGCCGGTCCCGCGGCGCCCCGCCTGGGCCACACGGCGATGCTCCTCCCGGACGGCAGCGTCCTGATCTCGGGTGGGGTCGATCGCGCCGGCGTCGCCCTCACGCGAGGTGAGGTGTACGACGCGGGCGCCGGGCGCTTCGCTGCGATCGAGACGCCCCAGCAGCCAGCCGCGGTGCCGACGGCTGGCCCGCGCGTGGAGTTCTCGGTACCGTCTGACGGGGCCACGGACGTGCCCCTCGCGCCGCGCCTGGTGCTGCGCTTCTCGGTCCCCGCGCGGGTCGAGACGGTGACGAGCAAGACGGTCACGCTGAGCGGCCCCGAGGGGCCCGAAGCCGTCACCGTGACGGCGGCCGAAGGCGGCATGCTGGTGTTCATCCGCCCGAACGCGCCGCTCCTGCCGGGCGCCACCTACACGCTGTCGCTGAACGGGACGGAGGACGGGCGCGGGCTCTCTCTGCCTTTCACGGCCGTCCAGTTCAGGACCCGGGAGGCGCCGGCGGGGCCCGAGAGGGCGGCCCGGGCGCCGGCGCCCGGGCCCGCGACCCACTCGGGGGCGGCTGACCCGGGGGCGAAGGGGGACGCGGAGGCCGCCGGCAACGCAGAGGACTGGGAGTGGAGGGGCGAGCGGCGGGACGGCCAGCCCTACTCTCGGTGGCAGGCTCTGCCACCGCTCCAGGCCCCGGCGGGGGTGACGGCGCTGGCCGGCCAAGTGCTCAAGCTCAACGGGGAGCCGCTGCCCGACGTCACGCTGCGCATCGGCGGGCGCAGCGTGCAGACGGATACGACGGGACGCTTCCTGCTCACCGACCTCCCCGCCGGCGGGCCGCTGATGGTCATCGACGGCTCCACGGCGAGCCGGCCGGGGCGCACCTACGCGCGGTTCATCCAGCACGTGGACCTCACGGCCGGCGTCACGACCGTGCTGCCGTATACCATCTGGCTGGCGCTCATCGACACGAAGCACGTGGTGCGGCTGCCCGTTCCGACGACGCGCGAGGTCGTCGTGACGACGCCTCGGGTGCCGGGGCTGGAGATGCGGATCCCGGCGGGCGTCGTCCTGCGCCACCGCACGGGCGAGGTGGTCAGGGAGGTGTCGCTGACGCGCATCCCGACGGACCGACCGCCGTTCCCTCTGCCCAAGGGCACCGACTTCTTCTTCACCCCCGAACTACTCGGGGCGCACGTGGAGCGCCCGGACGGCACCGAGAGCCCTGTGGGGGTGCGCTTCGTGCTCCCCAACTACCAGGGCCTGGCTCCCGGCGTCCGGGTCGACCTCTGGGACTACCTGCCCGAGCACCGCTGGCGCGTGTCGGGCCAGGGCACGGTGCGGCGCGATGGCCGCCAGATCCTGCCCGACCCCGGCGTGGAGTACTTGCGTGTGGGCTGCATCTTCACCCTCGGGAGCGACGGCTTTGCGCCCACGATGGGGCCGATCCCGGGGGCCAAGCGGTGCTGCGACCCGGTGGATCCGGCCACGGGGCTGTTCGTGCTGGAGAAGACCGACCTCATCGTGCCCGACGTGATCCCGATCGTGCTGATGCGGACGTACCGGCCCGGGGGGCTGACGCGGCAGTTTGGCGCCGGGGCCAACCACCCCTACTTCATGTTCCTGGTGGGCGAGGCCGTGACCTACAGCTCGGCGGACCTGGTGCGGGCGGACGGCTCGAAGATCCACTACGTGCGGACCTCGCCAGGGACCGGGCAGACGGACGCCGTGATGGAGCACACGGCGACGCCGACGGCCTTCGACAAGTCCCAGTTGGCCTGGAACGCGACCCGGGCCGGCTGGGACATCACGCTGCGGGACGGCACGGTCTACGAGTTCGCGGGGGCGGCCCCGGCCCCGGGCCCCCCGCTGACCGGGATCCGGGACCGGTGGGGGAACCGCTTGACCATCGAATACGCAGTGTCGCGGCAGATCAAGCGGATCACCACGCCGAGCTGGCGGTGGCTGGAGTTCACCTACACGACCACGGACCTGATCACCCAGGCCCGGGACCACGCCGGGCGGGTGGTGAACTACGAGTACGACGGGTTCAATCGGCTGACCGCCGTGGTGGACGCGGGCGGGGGGCGGACGGAGTACACATGGGACCCGGGCGGCGCCGACCGGATGCTGACGCTGAAGGACGCCCGAGGGATCGTGTTCCTGACCAACGAGTATGACGCCGCGAACCGGGTCACCCGGCAGACGCAGGCGGACGGCACGAGCTACCAGCTCGCCTATACGCTGGACCTGGACGGCAAGATCGTGCAGACGGACATCACCAACCCCCGGGGCGACGTGCGGCGGCTGACGTTCAACGCCGCGGGCTACCCGCTGACCCACACCGCCGCTTCCGGCACCCCGCTGGCCCAGACGACGACGTACGTGCGGGACACCGCCAACCGGCCGACCTCCATCATCGACGCCCTGGGGCGGCAGACGGCCTACGCATACGACGCCCAGGGGAACCTCACGAGCCTCACCCGGCTGGCAGGGACGGGCGAGGCGGTGACGACGGGCTTCACCTACGAGCCCCTCTTCAGCCAGGTGGCGAGCGTGACGGACCCGCTGGGCCACACGACGACGCTCGCCTACGACGCGGCGGGGAACCCGACGACGATCACGAGCCCGCTGGGGGTGGCGACGACGCTGACCTGGACGGCGGCGGGGCAGCCGCTGACGATCACGACGCCGGCGGGGACGACCCAGCTCGGCTACGACCTCGGGGACCTGGTCACGATCACCGACCCGCTCGGGCGCATCACCACGCGCTTCACGGATCTCGCCGGCCGGCTGGTGAGCGTCACGGACTCCCGGGGCGGCCAGACCCGCTATGCCTATGATGCCCTGAACCGGCTGACGAGCCTGACCGACGCCCTGGGCGGGGTGACGCAGTTCAGCTACGACCCGAACGGCAACCTCCTCGCCGTGACCGACGCCCGGGGGAGCGTCACCGGGTACAGCTACGACAGCATGGACCGGGTGGCGACGCGGACGGACCCGCTCCTCCGGGTGGAGAGCTACCAGTACGATCTCGCCGGCAACCTGACCCAGGTGACGGACCGGAAGGGCCAGGTCACAACGGTCAGCTACGATGCCCTGAATCGCCGCACAAGCGCGACCTACGCCGACGCCTCGACGACGAGCTACGGCTACGATGCGGGCAACCGGCTGCGGACGGTGACGGACTCCCTCGCGGGCACGCTCACCCTCACCTACGACACCCTTGACCGCCTGACCCAGGAGGTCTCCCCCCAGGGGACGGTCGCCTACAGCTACGACGCCGCCAGCCGACGGAGCAGCATGACCCTCCCGGGCCAGCCGGTCGTGACCTACGGCTACGATGCCGCCGACCGGTTGCTGCAGATCGCGAAGGGCAGCGCGGCGGTCACCTTCGGCTACGATGCCGCGGACCGGCGGACGCTGCTGACCTTGCCCAACGGGGTGACGACGGAGTACACGTATGATGTGGCCTCCCAGCTCACCGGGCTGACCTACAAGCAGGGGGCGGCGACGCTCGGCGTCCTCACCTACGCCTACGACCCCGCCGGGAACCGCACCCAGGCGAGCGGGAGCTGGGCGCGGACGGGGCTGCCGGACCCCATCACCTCGGCCAGCTACAACGCCGCGAACCATCAGCTCGCCCTGGGCGGCCGGGCGATGACCTACGACTTGGCGGGGAACCTCCTCACCCTGGCGGAGCCCACGGGCACGACGAGCTTCACCTGGGACGCGCGCAACCAACTCAGCGCCCTGACGACGCCGGACGGGACGGCGAGCTTCCTCTACGACGGCCTGGGGCGCCGCCGGGCGAAGATCCTCAACGGCACGCGGACCGACTACCTCTACGATGGGTTGACGCCGGTGCAGGAGCTGCCCGTGGGAAGCGCGGCCGCCACCCTCCTCACGGGGCTGGGGATCGACGAGTACTTCACGCGGACGACGGGCGCCACGACGCGCACGCTCCTGACCGACGCCCTGGGCTCGACTGTCGCCCTCACCGACGCCACGGGGGCCCTTCAGGCCGAGTACACCTATGAGCCCTTCGGGGCGACCACGGAGACCGGCGCCGACAGCAATCCCTTCCAGTACACGGGGCGGGAGCAGGACGCGGGCACGGGGCTCTACTCCTACCGGGCCCGCTATTACCACCCGGGGCTCCAGCGGTTCGTGAGCGAAGACCCGATCGGGTTTGCGGGGGGAGATGTCAACTTCTACGCCTACGTCCGTAACAATCCGCTTCTCTGGATAGATCCTTGGGGCCTCAGATATACGGTTGAGCAGTTGGCGGCCATCATTTACAACGAGACCGCGGGTTACGAGGACGGGGGCCAGTGCAGCCTTTACGGAGCTCGGACCGCCATCGGCAACGTGGCCGTGAATCGTGAGGCAGTCGGCATGCTTGGCGGTATCGCACCCGCGAGCCTCGGCGTCCAGGAGGAGCGGAACATCCGGGGTGGACATCCGCGGGCTGGCGCGGCCTACGCACAAGCGCTCAGTGTGGCCGCTGCCGTCCTAGCCGGACGGAAGGATGAGGAGCAGAACTTGGTGGACCCCACCCGTGGGGCACTACACTTCATTTTCGACTATGGCCAGGGTCTACCGCGATGGGCTCGAGTCGCACCACGTCTCATGTTCGGACCGTGCATCAACCGCGGAGGCGGCGGTGATGTCCCCCGCAATGTTCCTACTCTGATCAAGGTGGTTCCGTGAGGGTCGTCGGAGACGGGTCTTGGCGCGGCGGGATCGGCTCACGCTCCGGCAATGCGATTGTTGCCCTTGCCGCGATGGTCACGATTGTGTTGGCGCCGGACGGGGCAGCGGCCGCGGCCGAGCAAGGGAGGGTCGCAGCGCTATCGACGAGAGAACTTGTGGACTGTCTTAGATCCGACGCTCACTGCAGGATCGAGGAGTGGGTGATTCGTGAGGAGATGTCGCGCAGGAAGGAAGTTGCCCTCTTGACTTCCGCGTACGTGACGAGCACCGACGAGGTCCAGAAGGATCGGCTGGCTGAGGTGCTTTTTGAGATCGATGACCTTGAGGTCTCCCGGTTCATGCGGGCACTGATGACGCCAGAGGCGACTCTACGCGGCTATTACGCGGCGCAGTACCTGGCACAACGTGGGGACCGTCGCGCGCTGTCGATCATGAACCAGAACTATTTCAAGTATCCGGTGTCGTCTGCAGCGTGGGCGTCAACCGTCCAGCTGTTCGGCAAGTACCGATATCGCCCTGCGATCAGCCACCTTATCGAGTCCATCGACGCGGCGTCGGTGAACGTTGCTGCAGCCGCTGTGGAGAGCCTTCAACTGCTGTTCCCTGGTTCGCCATCGGAATTCAAGTCAGCCGCAGAGGCGAAGAAGTACTTTCGGGAGCGAGTAGGGCGACAACCTTAAGACGGGGCCGCAGGAGCTCGTGATCGACGGCCGGAGCGCGAGCGGGCCGGGGCGGAGGTACGGGGTGTTCGAGGTCGGGGTCGTGATCACGGCCGGCCAGACCATCGGGCTCGGCTACACGGTCTGGATGCCGCGGATCGACACGGCGCATGCGGTGACGATCCCGACGCAGACGGCGACGGCGCTGGTGATCACGACCCCGCGCATCCCGGGGCTGGAGCTGCGGCTGCCGGCGCACAGCAGCATCCGGGATCACGAGGGCGCCCCGGCCACCGAGATCAGCACCACGCCGATCCCGCAGGACCGGCCGCCGTTCCCGCTCCCGCAGGGGTCGGCGCCGCCGGCGTACTTCACGATCCAGCCGGGGGCGGGGTACATCTCCAATCCCGACTATGCGGGGGCGCAGCTGGTCTATCCGAACCGGCAGCAGGCGCGGGCGGGGACGCGCTTCGAGTTCTGCCAGTACGATCCGAGGGGGCGGGGCTGGCACGTGTACGGCCACGGCACGGTGATGGAGGACGGCCGCCAGATCGTGCCCGACCCGAAGGTGGCGATCTACGAGTTCACGGGGGCGATGGCGGCGGACCCGGGGCTGGGTTACGCTCCGGCGCTGGCGGGGGCGAGGCTCTCCGGGGGGGACCCGGTGGATCTGGCCACGGGGCTGTTCGTGCTGCGGAAGACGGACCTGGTCGTGCCGGACCTCATCCCGATCGTGCTGACGCGCACGTACCGCCCCGGGGATGGCCAGTCGCGGGCCTTCGGGTTCGGGATGAGCCACTCCTACGACATGTTCCTGGTGGGGGACGTCAATCCCTACACCTACCTGGACCTGTTCCTCCCGGACGGGACGCGGATTCATTTCGCGCGCATCTCGCCGGGGGGGAGCTGGCCGGACGCGGTCTACGAGCACACGGCCACCCCGACCCGGTTCCACAAGGCGCGCATCGTCTGGAACGAGAGCCATGTCGGCTGGGACCTCACGCTGAAGGACGGCACGCTGTACCAGTTCCCGGAAGCCAACGGGGCGCCACGCCCCCAGTGGGCGGCACTCAAGGGGTACCGGGACCGGTACGGCAACGCCCTGACGCTGACCCGCGACAGCAACCGCGACCTCACGCGGCTGACCACGCCGAGCGGCCGGTGGGTGGCGCTGACGGTGGACGCCAGCCACCGGATCACCCAGGCGCAGGACAATACTGGCCGCACCGTCAGCTACACCTACGACGCCGGGGGGCGGCTCAGCACGGTGACGGACGCGGCGGGCGGGGTGACGACCTACGGCTACGATGCCTCGAACCGGATGACGACGATCACGGATGCGCGCGGCATCGCCTACCTGACCAACGAGTACGACGCCACGGGCAAGGTGATCCGGCAGAGCCAGCCCGGGGGGATCGTGCACCAGCTCGCCTACACGCTGGGCCCCGGGGGCATCGTCACCCAGACCGACGTCACCGATCCGCGGGGCGGGATCGAGCGGGCCGCCTTCAACGACGCGGGCTACCCCGTGAGCGACACGCGCGCGCTGGGCGCGCCGGAGCAGCAGGCGACCAGCTACGAGTGGCAGGCGGCGACGAACCTGCTCCTGGCCCAAACCGACGCCCTGGGGCGGCGGACGGCCTACGCCTACGACACCAACGCCAACCTCAGCAGCCTCACCCGGCTGGCGGGGACCGGCGACGCGGTGACGACGGGCTTCAGCTACGAGCCCCTCTTCAGCCAGGTGGCGAGCGTGACCGACCCGCTGGGCCACACGACGACGCTCGCCTACGACGCGGCGGGCAACCCGACGACGATCACGACCCCGCTGGGGGTGGCGACGACGCTGACCTATACGGCGGCGGGGCAGCCGCTGACGATCACGACGCCGGCGGGGACGACCCAGCTCGGCTACGACGGAGGCGACCTCGTCTCGATCACCGACCCGCTGGGGCGGACGACGACGCGTTTCACCGACAGTGCCGGGCGGCTGGTCAGCGTCACCGACCCTCGGGGCAGCCAGACCCGCTACGCCTACGACGCGCTGAACCGGCTGACGAGCCTCACCGACGCCCTGGGCGGGGTGACGCAGTTCGGCTACGACCCGAACGGCAACCTCCTCACCCTGACCGACGCCCGGGGGAGCGTGACCGGCTACAGCTACGACGCCATGGACCGGGTGGCGACCCGCAGCGACCCGCTCCTCCGGGTCGAGAGCTACCAGTACGACCTGGCCGGCAACCTGACCCAGGTGACGGACCGGAAGAGCCAGGTCACGACGGTCAGCTACGATGTCCTGAACCGCCGCACAGGGGCGACCTATGCCGACGCCTCGACGACCACCTACGGCTACGACGCGGGCAATCGCCTCCGCACGGTGACGGACTCCCTGGCCGGCACCCTCACCCTCACCTACGACACCCTCGACCGCCTGACCCAGGAGGTGAGCGCCCAGGGCACCGTGAGCTACGGCTACGATGCGGCGGGGCGGCGGACCAGCCTGGGCATCCTGGGGCAGCCGGCCGTGACCTACGGCTATGACGCCGCCGACCGGTTGCTGCAGATCACGAAGGGGAGCGCGCTGGTCGCCTTCGGCTACGACGCGGCGGACCGGCGGACGCTCCTGACCTTGCCCAACGGCGTGACGACGGAGTACACGTATGACGTGGCCTCCCAGCTCACGGGGCTGACGTACAAGAAGGGCGCGGCGACGCTCGGCGCCCTCACATACGCCTACGACGCCGCCGGGAACCGCACCCAGGCGAGCGGGAGCTGGGCCCGGACGGGGTTGCCCGACCCCATCACCTCGGCCAGCTACAATGCGGCGAACCACCAGCTCGCCCTGGGCGGCCGGGCGATGACCTACGACCTGGCGGGGAACCTGCTCACCCTGGCGGAGCCGACGGGGACGACGACCTTCACCTGGGACGCCCGCAACCAGCTCTCGGCGATGACGACGCCGGACGGGACGGCAAGCTTCCTCTACGACGGCCTGGGCCGGCGCCGCGCCAAGATCCTCAGCGGCACCCGGACGGACTACCTCTACGACGGGCTGACGCCGGTGCAGGAGCTGGCGGGCGCCACGGTCACCGCGAATCTCCTCACGGGCCTCGGCATCGACGAGTACTTCACGCGGACGACCGGCACCACGACGCGCACGCTCCTGACTGACGCCCTGGGTTCGACTGTCGCCCTCACCGACGACACCGGCGCCCTTCAGGCCGAGTACACGTACGAGCCCTTCGGGGCCACCACGGAGACGGGCGTCGACAGCAATCCGTTCCAGTACACGGGGCGGGAGCTCGACGCGGGGACGGGGCTCTACTACTACCGCGCCCGCTATTACCACCCGGGGCTCCAGCGGTTCATCAGCGAGGATCCGATCGAGTTTGCCGGTGGCGACATGAATCTGTATGCCTACGTGTTCAACGATCCGGTCAACGCCGCCGATCCGAGTGGGACCGTGCGTATCGAAACGCCCCCACTGCTTGCGTCTATGTGTCGGGGTGATCTCCTGCCGGGTCTCGGCGGCCGGAAGGATCCCTCAATATTGGAGCGTGTTGTTGGCTTTGCCCGTGATCTGGTCGGCGATTCTGCCTGCGATCCGAACAACCTGCTGCCCGGGCCGGGAATGGTAACAGGGCCCACGAAGGGCATGCTGAAGGCGTTTGGCAACCAACTCGCGAAGCACGGCAGAGGATCGCTGGGAAAATCGCTCGCGACTCTGGAAAGGCGGCTGGCCGAACATCTCGGGAAGCTTGCAGACATCGAGAAGGCCGGAGAGCCCCCGGGTTCAGTTCAACGAGAGATCCGAAACTTTCAGGCGCAGATCGCAGCGCTTAGGAAGATATTGGAGAACCTACAGTGACGACACGTCGACTCCTGGGAACGGCGGCGGATATCGTAGCGCTCGGAGAGCGTCTTTCACGGTCAGCAGAGGTGACCAAGTTCGATGAAGGCGAGCACCGGGAGGCATGGGCGCTCGCGCATGCCTTTGCGGATTTGGAGGAATCATTCGACAAGTTCCTTAACGAGCAACTTCCCCGACTGGTGCAAGATTCACCTGACGTGGCAGAGATTCCCGATGTGCTGCTTGAGATCGGAGAAGAGTTTCGCCACATTCTTTACCACCTGCGGGACCCCAAATTCTACAGCTACCTCGACGACAGGGCCGATTCCTGAGCGTGGTCGAAGCGGCGGACTGCGTGATGGTCAATGGAGCCAAGATCGAGCGCGAGTTCTTCGAAGAGAGTGGCGCTGAGACGAGGGCCTACACGTTGATACATGGCGGCCCAGGAGACCAAGTGGGCGGCCCAGCTTGGCCATGACCTCGGGGACCTGGTCACGATCACGGACCCGCTGGGGCGGACGACGACGCGCTTCACCGACAGCGCCGGGCGGCTGGTCAGCGTCACCGACCCCCGGGGCAGCCAGACCCGCTACGCCTACGACCCCCTGAACCGGCTGACGAGCCTGACCGACGCCCTGGGCGGGGTGACCCAGTTCGGCTACGACCCGAACGGCAACCTCCTCTCGGTGACCGACGCCCGGGGGAGCGTCACCGGCTACACCTACGACGCGATGGACCGGGTGGCGACGCGGACGGACCCGCTCCTGCGCACGGAGAGCTACCAGTACGATCTCGCCGGGAACCTCACCCAGGTGACGGACCGGCAGGGGCAGGTCAGGACGTTCAGCTACGATGCCCTGCACCGCCGCACAAGCGCGACCTACGCCGACGCCTCGACGACCACCTACGGCTACGACGCGGGCAATCGCCTCCGCACCGTGACGGACTCGCTGGCCGGCACCCTCACCCTCACCTACGCCACCCTGGACCGCCTGACCCAGGAGGTCTCCCCCCAGGGGACGGTCGCCTACAGCTACGACGCCGCGGGGCGGCGGACCAGCATGAGCCTCCCGGGGCTGCCCGCGGTCACCTACGGTTACGATGCCGCGGACCGGCTGCTGCAGATCACGAAGGGGAGCGCTCTCGTCACCTTCGGCTACGACGCGGCAGATCGGCGGACGCTGCTGACCTTGCCCAACGGGGTGAGGGCGGAGTACACGTATGACGTGGCCTCCCAGCTCACGGGGCTGACGTACAAGCAGGGGGCGGCGACGCTCGGCGCCCTCACCTACGCCTACGACCCCGCCGGGAACCGCACCCAGGCGAGCGGGAGCTGGGCCCGGACGGGGTTGCCCGATCCCGTCGCCTCGGCCAGCTACAATGCGGCGAACCATCAGCTCGCCCTGGGCGGCCGGGCGATGACCTACGACCTGGCGGGGAACCTGCTGAGCCTGGCGGAGCCGACGGGCACGACGGCCTTCACCTGGGACGCCCGCAACCAGCTCTCGGCGATGACGACGCCGGACGGGACGGCCAGCTTCCTCTACGACGGCCTAGGCCGCCGGCGCGCCAAGATCCTCAACGGGACGCGGACGGGCTACCTCTACGACGGCCTGACCCCGGTGCAGGAGCTGTCGGGCGCCTCGGTGACGGCGACGCTCCTGACCGGCCTCGGGATCGACGAGTACTTCACGCGGACGACGGGCGCGACGACGCGCACGCTCCTGACCGACGCCCTGGGCTCGACTGTCGCCCTCACCGACGACACCGGGGCCCTTCAGGCCGAATACACGTACGAGCCCTTCGGCGCCAGCACGGAGACGGGTGCCGACGGCAATCCCTTCCAGTACACGGGGCGGGAGCACGACGCGGGCACGGGCCTCTACTCCTACCGGGCGCGCTACTACCACCCGCAACTCGGGCGGTTTATCAGCGAGGATCCGCTCGGCTTTGCCGGAGGTGGCCCGAACCGTTACGCCTACGTCCGAAATAATCCGTTGCGCTTCACTGACCCGCTCGGCCTCCTCAACATCATCGCGGGCGCTGGTGGGAGCGTGGTCGGCGCCAGTGGCGCCGAGGCGAGCGGCGGCTTCTTCTTCAACCCCGGCGGTGGGAGTCAGACGCTCGACGCCGGTCTCTTCGGGTCGGCCGGTATCGGCACTGGCGTCAACGTGAGCGGCGATGTGTTCGCCGGGTTCATCTTTGGCGGCGTGGACAACATCTCGGGGGTGACGGCCAATCTCAACATCGGCCTTGGTCCCTTCAGTCTCACTTTGCTCTACAACAATGCGGGATTCGGCGGGCTTACATTGGGCGCAGGCCCCAGCGCCCTGCCTGTGGGCGGCTCAGCGACCGCATCCGTCACAGGTACATGCTCGTTCTTCACGCTCATCAAGTCGTTTAGTTGCACGCCACCACCGCCGCGCAGCAAGAGCAGCCAGTGATGCGTGGGGGAGACCGGCCCCTCAACGCCGGGTTGAGACGCACCAGCCGAGCCCTGTTGATCGCTTGGTTCTTCCTGGGGTTTCCGCTCGGGTTACTTGCCGCGGTTCATCCGCTTTTCGTCATTGGTCCCCTTGCGTTCCTGGCGGTCGTAGGTATCTGGAGCATGCGCCTTCGATGCGCCCGGTGCGGACACCCGATCCACAAGCACAATGTTGTATTGGCCGGAGCGACGTTCTCGTACTGGGCTCCGTGGATTCGGAAGCGGTGTCTTCGGTGTCACGCGGAGATCCCGGGAGGGATCGCACCGTCGTGGGGCTTGCGGTGGCAGCGGCTGTGGTGCGTGGCGACTGCTGGACCGGAGCCCGAGGGCGCGCGGTCGTCAGGCGCGGTGTTGAGGAAGAGAACTTTCGTCTTGATCGTCTTGATCTTCACGAACATCATCGGGGGGGTTGGACTTGCACTGGTCGTCGATGCCCGTCTCATTTGGATCGCGATAGCCCTGCCCACACTGTTCGCGGTTCTGCTCGTCGCCCTTCGCTGGTCCTCGACGCGGTAAGCGCATCAGCGCATGGTTGGGCGGACGGCCGTGCCCGGGGGCGGACGGTTCAGGTCGGAGTTTAGGTGAGTGCGTCCGGTGCCAGGTCGAGGCCCCCTGATGGAAATCTCTCGAGGATGTCCCGGTCGCTGTTGAATTTGGCCGAGCGCAGCGGCACCACATTGTACCTCGATTCATCCTGACCGATCAGCGCGAGCGACTGACGCTCACACAGTGGCCACTGGGGGGATCCTCCGAAAGAAGCGTCTCACGCAGGTATTGCTGCGGAAGCAGGCGGGACCACGACGCCGAGGTCGGCGAGCCGCCGGGTGTGGTAACGGACGAGCTGCTCTCGGTTGAGCCGGCCGAAATGATCGCCTCCGAGGTCCCGGTAGGGCACGCCCTCTCGGAGGATGTGCCAGGCCGCGACGAGGATCGAGTGGCCCACGGCGACGATAGCTGTCTTGTCGCCGCGGCGGCGTGCAAGCCGGTGGTACTGGGCCGCCAAGTAACTCTTCTTGGCGCGGACGGCGCCTCGGGCGCACTCGACGAGCGTCGCGCGCAACCAGCGGTCCCCCTTGCGAGTCTTGCCGGATTTTCGCTTCCCGGCACTCTCGTGGTTACCCGGGCAGATCCCGGCCCACGAGGCGGCATGGCCGGCGGTCGGAAACCGGGTCATGTCGTCACCCAGCTCGGCGAGAATCTGCTCGGCGCTGCGCCGAGCCACGCCGGTGATGGTGTCGAGGCGCTCCAGCGCGGTGGCGTAGGGGCGCGTCTGCTCCTCGATCCGCCCATCGAACAGCTCGATCTGCTGTTCGAGGAAGTCGATGTGACTCAGCAGGGCGTCGAGCAGGAAGGCGTGGTGGTCGGTGACTCGCCCGACCAATGCCTCCCGCAGCTGGGCGGCCTTGTCGCGCAAGCGGCCCCGCGCCAGGGCGGCGAGCTTCTCCGTATCGCGCTCCCCGGCCACGAGCGCCTTGAGCATCGCACGCCCGGAGGCGCCGAGCACATCCGCCGCCACGTCGCCGAGCTTGATGTTCGCCGTTTCGAGCACCTTCTGGACCCGATTGGCCTCGCGGGTGTGTTCCTGGATGAGCTGCCGCCGAGAGCGGGTCAACTCACGCAGCTCGCGGAACGGGGCCGGGGGGACAAAACTCGCGCGGAGCAAGCCGTGCTCCAACAGCTGCGCGATCCACTGGCAGTCGCGGACGTCCGTCTTTCGCCCGGGGACGGCCTTGACGTGCTGTGCGTTGACGAGCAGCAGCTCGATGCTGCCCTCCAGGATATGGTAGACGGGTCGCCAGTACACGCCGGTGCTCTCCATCGCGACGTGCGTGCAGCCGGCCATCGTGAGCCAGTCGGCCAGCCGCAGCAACTCGTGGGTCGTGGTTCCGAAGGTGCGCA
Source organism: Candidatus Rokuibacteriota bacterium (assembly GCA_016188005.1). Classification (NCBI taxonomy): domain Bacteria; phylum Candidatus Rokuibacteriota; species Candidatus Rokuibacteriota bacterium. The sequence continues at coordinate 48,096 of JACPIQ010000051.1, forward strand.
CCTCCTCCGCGCGCCTGTCCTTCGGCCCCGGAGAGCGCAGACAGGCTGCTACCGTCTTCTTGTGCACGTCGAGGCCGCAGCAGACGCGATAAAGGACGTCCATCGCTCGCCCTCCTTGGCGCGCCGCTCCGGAGGCGTGACTCCTTCGCCGAGTATCCTCCGCGTGCTCCCCGCGCGAGCGGGGGGCAACAGTCCGAGGTGCCGTCCGTCACGCCCTGGTCACGATACCGACGGGCTTGTGGCACCATTCCCCTAAACCCCGACCTGTCTCGGAGCGGCGCGGTGGAGAAGAGTCTACTCGCACTCCTCACTTCGCACTCCTCACTTTCATTCGCTGCAGGTGGGGCGCGCCCCATGACGCGATACCGACATAGTGGCCCCCCTCCTCAAGATTGATCCTGGAGCCAATGCGGGCCTCGATGTCGCGGCGCGCCGGGCCCGACCGGCGATGATCACGCGGCCTGCTCTCCCGCGGCCGCCGGGCGAAGGGCGGTGGCGAGCGCCGGGAGGTCGCCGTGCCCCTTGATCCGCCGGAAGCGCACGGCCGCACGCAGCACGCCCAGCCCGACCCAGCGACGGATCATCGTGCCGTTGCGCCAGCGCTTGACGTTCCGGGCCACGTGCCGCAGGGTCCCGATGAAATTCTCGATCGCGTTCGTCGTCGCGAAGAACCGCCGCAGCCGAGGCGGCAGCCCCAGCGTGAGGACCGTGGGTGAGCACAGGGGCCCTGCCGGCCACGTGACGCCCGCGTGCTATCATGCCCTAAGCGTGAGCCTTCCTGCGACCCTTCATCCCCTCTTCTGGGACTGTCAGCCCGAGGACCTCGATCCCGAGGCTCACGCTCCCTTCATCCTCGAGCGGGTCCTCGAGTACGGGACCCTGGTCGGGGCACGCTGGGCGCTCGGGACGTACGGGCCTGACCGGGTGGCCGTCTTTCTCAGGACTCGAGGGACGCGCACCCTCTCGCGCAAGACGTTGGCTTTCTGGGCCCTGCTGCTCGGGCTCGAGGGCGAGGCGTGTTTCGAGAAATCCTCACTGGACCACAGCAGGCCCTTCTGGAACTACTGAGCCGGATCGCCGAGGTCCGGAGCTTCTACCTCGCCGGGGGCACGGCCCTGGCGCTCCACCTCGGCCACCGCCGGTCCCGGGACCTCGATTTCTTCAGCGCGGCGCAGTTCCTGCCCCAGGATCTCCTCTCGCGGCTCCGCGCGGCCGGAGAGCCGACCGTCCTCCAGGAAGCGTCTGGGACGCTGAGCGTCATGCTGGGCGGCGTCCCCACGAGCTTCTTCCACTACGACTACCCCCTGCTCCGCCCCCCCGTGGAATCGCCCTGGGGCCTTCCGCTGGCCGATCCCCAGGACATCGCCGCCATGAAGCTGTCGGCGCTGGCCGGCCGCGGCTCGCGCAAGGACTTCGTGGACCTGTACGTGTATGCCCGAAACCTCGCTCCCCTCGAGGAGGCCTTGGCGTGCTTCCGCGAGAAGTACCGGGGCGTCACGGTGGACCCGTATCACTTGCTGAGGAGCCTGACCTACTTCGAGGATGCGGAGGCCGAGGCCATGCCCGAGGTGCTGGGGGGACCGACATGGGAGGAGGTCAAGGCCTTCTTCCGCGCCGAGGCGACGCGCCTGTTCCGCGCCCTCCCGTAGTCGCTTGGATCCCGCGCCAGCGCTCGGCCCCCCCGTGGCCGCGCTCCGCACCATCGGCTCCAGTGCACAGGGCCGGGAGCCACGGTCAGGGCTCGCCAGAGGCTGGGGCGAGCTTCCGGCGCTGCCGTCCCGCGCGTGGAGCTCTCGGTGCCGTCCGACGGCGCCACGGACGTGTCCCTCGCGCCGCGCTTGGTGCTGCGCTTCTCGGCCCCCGCACGGGTCGAGACGGTGACGAGCGAGACGGTCACGCTCAGCGGGCCCGAGGGGGCTGTCCTCTCCCCGACGCCCGGACCCGCGATCCACTCGGGAGCGGCTGACCCGGCGGCACAGGCGGACACGCAAGCCGCGGGCGACGCAGAGGACTGGGAGTGGAAGGGCGAGCGGCGGGACGGGCGCCCGTACTCGCGGTGGCAGGCCCTGCCGCCGTTCAAGGCCCAGGCGGGGGTGACGGCCCTGGCGGGCCAGGTGCTGCGGCTGAACGGAGAGCCGCTCGCGGACGTGACGCTGCAGATGGAGCGGGGCTCGGGGGCGGGCCTCGTCTCGGCGCGGACGGACGACACGGGACGGTTCCTGCTGGCGGACATCAAGGTGGGGCAGCGGGAGCTGTTGATCGATGGCCGGAGCGCGAGCAGGCCGGAGCTGACCTACGGGGTGTTCGAGGTGGGGGGTGAAGATCAAAGGGACCGAGACGAGTTCCACTACGACAGCGTCAACCCAGTGCAGGAGCTGTCCGGAGCCGCCGTCGTCACAAACCTCCTGACCGGCCCGGGAGCCGGCAAGTTCTTCAGCCGCACCGACGCTCGGGGTATGCGGTTGGGCTCTCTCGGTGGCTCCCCACAGAACGAGTAGGCTTCTCCGCCGATCTGCTAAGATGCCCTCAATGACGCACGCTGCGAGGAGGAGGCCTCACATGAGCCAGGAGAAACACGAAGTCCTCGAGCTGATCCGCCGACTCCCCGACGATGTGACCACCGCGGACATCATGGAAGAGCTCTATTTCAAGCAGCAGGTGGATAAGGGGCTGCAGGATGTCGCGGAAGGTCGCGTGCTGACCCAGCAGGAGCTGAAAGAGCGCCTCGCGCGATGGCGGATCTCCGCTGGTCGCTGACGGCCGAGGCGGACCTGCGGGCGATCGAGGACTTCATTGCCAAGGATTCCGTGCTGCATGCGGTCAACTTCATCGATCGGCTGATCGAGGCGGCGGACCCGCTCACCCCCGCCCCCCAGATCGGGCGCGTGGTCCCCGAATTCCACCGAGACGACCTCCGGGAGCTGCTCTTTCGGGGCTATCGGATTGTCTATCAGGTGCGCGACGAGACGGTCACCGTGCTCCGAGTCGTACACGGGGCGCGGGACCTGGCCCGCCTGGTGCGCCGAGAGCCATGGATCATCGAGTGACGTCTCAGACCATCGCACCCTCACGGGCGTGCCTCTCGCGCAGGTATTCTCCGATTGGAGCTACTTCTCGGCGCTGAATGACTCCGTCCCGCGGCGGAGTAGCTCCTGGGTGAGACGGTGGACGTCTTCCTGGCTGAAGGGCTTCGGGAGACAGGGCGCGCCGGTTCGGTCCAGGAAGGCCTCGACCTCCGGGGTGAAGCGATTCCCCGTGACGAAGAGAATGCGCCCCAGCAGATCCGGGCGCGATCGCTCGAGCTCGGCGTAGAAGCCCGGGCCATCGAGCCCGGGCATCCGCATGTCGCAGAGGATGAGATCGTAGGCGCCCAGCTGCACCATGCCGAGGGCCAGGAGCCCCTGGTCGGCCGTGTCCACCTCGTGGCCGTCGTCGGTGAGCATGTCGCTCAGGATCTCGGCGATCCACGGCTCGTCGTCGACGACGAGGACCCGCTTGCCCACGATGGGTTCTGATGGAGAGGGTGGCTGCATGCCGCCTGGCCTCACCATGATGAGGAAGCAAGTGGTGAGCCAGTGCAGGGGGTTGAGGAATCAATGGCTTGCGCACAGCTCCGGGGCGGCGCGCCGAGAATTGTAGGCGCGGCGCCCCAGAGTGGGGGGATTTCGAGCCGATCCAGGCGATGGGGCGTGGCCTCCGCCCCGCCTGACATGGTAACGTGCGGGCAAGGGCGTGGGACGCCGGAAGCGCGGGGGCGCGGGCGCCCGGCCCCGGAGGCGCGCGCATTTCCACAGCAGGCCTGCTCGAGTCGTTCGCCGCCCGCTACCCGTTCCGCCTGGACGACTTCCAGCTCGAGGCCATCCGGGCGATCGAGGCGGGCCGGTCGGTGATCGTCTCGGCGCCCACCGGCTCGGGCAAGACGCTGGTGGCGGAGTTCGCCATCCACGCGGCGCTCTCCCGCGGCCGGCGGCTGGCCTACACCACGCCGCTCAAGGCGCTGTCCAACCAGAAGTTCGCCGACTTCGGCCGCCAGTGGGGCCCCGACCGCGTCGGCATCCTCACCGGGGACGTCAAGGTCAACCCGGGGGCGCCGGTGCTGGTCATGACCACCGAGATCCTGCGCAACATGTTCTACACGGGCGGGCTGTCGGGGCTCGAGACGGTGGTGCTGGACGAGTGCCACTACATGGGCGACGAGGGGCGGGGGACGGTGTGGGAGGAGATCATCGTCAACGCCCCGAAGGATGCCATGCTGGTGGCGCTGTCGGCCACGGTGGCGAACATCGCCGAGATCGCCGACTGGATCGGCCTCGTCCACCGCCCCATCGTGGCCATCACGCATCCGCACCGGGCGGTGCCGCTCCAGTACCTGGTGGCGGACCTCTCGGGCGAGATCCACCCCTACCATGCGGTTCGCGCGGGGAAGGTTCGCCTGCTGGGCGAGGAGCGCGAGGGCGGTCCCACGGACCGGGGGCGCTGGTACACGCGCCGGGTGGTGGACCCCACGGTGATGCTCGACGAGCTCGAGGGGCGCGGCTGGCTGCCCGCCATCTACTTCATCTTCAGCCGCGCCGGCTGCGAGCGGGCCATGGAGACGGTCCTGGCCGAGGGCAAGCCGCTGCTCACCAGGGCGCAGCAGCGCGAGGTGGACGAGGCGATCCGCCAGGCCGTGGAGGAGACCCCCACCATGGCCGAGTCGCCGCTCAACCAGACCATCTTCCAGGCCCTCGGCATGGGCGTCGGGCTCCACCACGCGGGCATCCTGCCCGGGGTGAAGCGGCTCATCGAGGTGCTCTTCGAGCGCGGACTGTGTCGCCTGGTGTTCGCCACCGAGACCATGTCGCTCGGCATCCACATGCCCGCCAAGAGTGTGGTGCTGCAGTCGCTCGCCAAGCGCACGGATCGCGGATTCCGCAGCCTCACCCACAACGAGCTGACGCAGATGGCGGGCCGGGCGGGCCGGCGCGGGATCGATCCCGAGGGCCAGTGCGTCATGGCGCTGGACGCGCGCGACGGGCTCGAGGAGATGCGGCGGGTGGTGGACGGCGACGCCGAACCCGTCCAGAGCCAGTTCAAGCTGGGCTATGGCTCGGTGGCGCTGCTCCTCGGCAGCGGGAGCGACGAGGCGACGATCCGGCGCATCGTGGAGTCCTCCTTCGGCCAGTACCAGAACCTCAAGCGGGTCCGCGCCCTCGAGGCCGAGGCGCAGGACCTCGAGACCGCGCTCGCCGCGGCGCGGGCTTACGCCGCGGCGTGCGGGGACCTGCCGCGCATCGGGCGCTACCGCAAGGCGCGCGGCGAGGTGGAGGCGCGGCGCGCCGCCCAGGGGAGGGGGGGGCGCCGGGGCGAGCGGTCGCTGGCCGAGGCGGAGCCCGGGCGGCTCGTGCTGGCCCGCCGGCGCGGGGGCGCGGTGCTCGGGCTCCTCTGCCGCGTGGACCCGCGCCGCCACCGGCTCGTGGCCAGCGTGCTCCTTCCTCACGGCGAGACCGTTGCCCTCAAGGCGGCGCACATCAAGAAGGTGTTCTGGGCCACACCCCCCGTGCCCATCCCGCGGGACTGGGAGCGGCGCACCGTCGCCCTCCGCGAGCATCTCTCGCGCGTGTCGCTGGAGGAGGTCACGGGGCGCGAGCGGAGCCAGGGCCCGGAGGCGGCGCTGGGCGAGATCGAGTGCCACCGCTGTCCGTGGGGCGCCCGGCCGCGCTGCGAGGAGGCGTGGAAGGGGATCGAGCGGCTCGAGGCGCGGCTCGGCCAGAAGCGGGAGATGCTCGAGGCCGGCCGCAACGTGTACTGGCAGGAGTTCTGCCGGGTGGTGGAGGTGCTCGAGCACTTCGGCGCCGTCCGCGATGGTAAACTCCTGCCGAAGGGGCAGCTCATCGCCGCCCTCCGCCACGACAACGAGCTGCTGGTGGCCGAGGTGGCGGACCGGGGCATCCTCGCCGACACGACCCTGGCCGAGGCGGCCGCGCTCTGCTCCTGTCTCGTCGAGGAGTCGCGCTCGAGCGACTCGGCCCTGGCGCGGCTCTTCCTGAGGAAGCGGCCCAAGCTCCGGAGCAAGCTCCGGCAGCTCGAGGCCGCGGCAGATGCCGTGCTCCAGGCGGAACGGCTGCATCGCCTGCCGATGCCGGTGGCGGTCTCCACGGGCTTCATGCCGGCCGTCTTCCGCTGGGCCTCCGGCGACGAGGACTGGTCGGGGATCGTGGAGGAGTCCTTCGGCGGCCACGAGGGCGATCTCATCCGCGCGATGCGCCGACTGATCGACGTCCTGCGCCAGCTCTCGGAGGCCGACGGGGTGAAGCGGGCGCTGGCGGCGCTCCTCGGCCGCGCGGCCCGCGTCGTGGACCGCGGCATCGTGCTCGAGTCGGCACTCATCTGAGGAGCGGGCGGGAGGAGGGACGCGGCGTGAGGATGGCGCGCACGAGCCGGCTGGCGCTGGCAGGGCTCCTGCTCCTGGGGGGCGCCGGCTGCGCCGCCCAGATGGAGACCGTGGAGCGGAGCGGGCAGGGGCCCAAGGCCGAGGCGCTCTTCCTGGCGCGCTCCTTCCTCCGGAACGGCCGCGAGCCTTCCTTCGACGAGAAGCGCATGTGGGAGGACCGGATGGACGACCGCGTCTCCCGCTACCTCCGGGAGCACCCGGAGCTGCAGCAGACCACCCGCTACACTGACTTCCGCTTCTGGCGCCAGGTGAGCCTCGGCAGCGCCCGGGGCGAGGTGCGCGCCCTCCTGGACGAGCCCGAGGAGGAGACCATCGATCCGGCCCTCATGGCGGCGCTGGCCAGGCAGCACTGGACCGAGATCTCGCGCCGGGCTGGCGAGGCATGGGTCTATCCGCTCGGCTGGGTGATCTACTTCGACGAGCAGGGCGTTACCGACGTGGTGCGCCGCATCGGCCCGGTGGAGCGCTTCGGCCGGTAGGCCCGGCCGCCCCGCATCGTCCAGCAGGATGCGGAAGAACCCTGCGGGCTGCTCAAAAAGGCCCAGATGCGAGGCGGCGCCCGACGGCCGCACGCGAGGCGTACTCCCTGTACGTTGAGCGTGCGGTCGAGGGCGCCAACGAAGCAGATGGGCCTTTTTCAGCAGCCTGCTAGACTCTCCCAAGGAGGCGTCATGATCCGATCCGCGCTCTCGATGACCAAGACGACCCCGCTCGCGGCCAGGGGCATGGTGGTGGCCGAGCACCCGCTGGGTGCCGAGGTGGGCGCAGCGATCCTCGCCCGGGGCGGCAATGCCGTGGATGCCGCGGTGGCCACGGCCTTCGCCATGCCGGTGGTGGAGCCCTTCATGTCCACGCTGGCGGGCGGCGGCTCTTTCCTCATCCACCTGGAGCGGCGCGGGGAGACCGTGGCCATCGACGCCAACGTGGAGGCGCCGGCCGCCTGCCACGAGCGCTCCTACACGCTCGGCGAGGGGGTGTCCGACGACCTCTTCCCCTGGCGGCGCGTGGTGGACGACGCCAACGTGTTCGGGCCGCAGGCCGTGGCCGTGCCGGGCTCCGTGGCGGGGCTCTGCCTGACGCTCGAGCGCTACGGGACCATGGAGCTGGCCGACGTGCTGGCGCCCGCCATCCGGCTCGCGGACGAGGGCTTCGTCCCGGACTGGTACGTGAGCCTCACCACGGCGCTCTACACCCAGGAGCTGTCCGCCTTCCCCGAGACCGCGAGCACCTATCTGCGAGGCGGCCGGCACGTCTACCGCCCGCCGGCCCTCGCCGAGGGCGACCTCCTGCGGCAGCCCGAGCTGGCCTCCGGCTCATCGCCAAGGATGGGCCGTCGGCCTTCTACCGCGGCGCCATCGCCCAGATGATCCACGAGGAGCTGGGGCTCAGGGGCGGCTTTCTCACGAAGGACGATCTCGCGGGCTACACCCCCCGTGTGCTCTCGCCGCTCCGCGGCTCGTACCGCGGCGTGGACCTGGCCTTCACGCCAGGGGCCACGGGCGGGATCACGGCGCTCGAGATCCTGAACGTCCTCGCCCAGTTCCCTCCGGCGCGGGTGACCGCAAGCACCGCCGGAGGCCTTCACCTCCGTGCCGAGGCGGTGCGCGTGGCCTTCCTGGACCGCCTGCGCCTGCTGGGCGATGCGCTTCGCGTGACGGCGCCGTGGGAGGGGCTCGCCTCCCTCGCATACGCGCGGGACGTCGCGCGCGGGCTGAGACCTGGCGGGCCGCGGAGCCAGCGGACCACGCCCGACCCGTGGCGCTACGGCAGCGCCCCGGCGATGTCCGGGTCCCCGGCCCCGAGGCCCGTCAGCAGTGGGGGGAGCGCGGGGGCCATGTCCAGGCCCCGGCGCATGGCGGCCGGCTCGGACTGCACGACGCACGTGGGCGTGGTGGACCGCCAGCGCAACATGGTCTCCCTCACGAACACGGCCGTCTCGCTCTTCGGCGCCCGCATGGTGGTGCCGGGGACGGGCATCCTGCTCCAGAACGGCATGATCTGGTTCGACCCCGAGCCGGGGCGGATCAACTCCATCGCTCCCGGCAAGCGGCCGCTGGTCAACATGGTGCCGGTGCTCGGCTTCCGGAAGGGTGCGCCGGCCTTCACCCTGGGGGCGCCCGGCGGCAGGAAGATCGTGGCCGTGATTCCGCAGATCATCTCGAACATGCTGGATGCGGGTGACTCGCCCCAGGCGGCCATGGAGGCGCCGCGGCTTCACACCGAGGGCGGGGACCTGTGGGTCGACGACCGCGCCGGGGCCGCGCACCTCAAGGCGCTGGCGCGGATGAAGCACCCGGTGGTGGCCAGGCACTCCTCCATCGGCACCTTCCACTTCGCGCGCCCGGTGGCCATCCGCATTCGCAAGACCGGGCTCGACGCCGGGCTCGACCCCCTGAGCGACGCCAGCGCCGCGGGCGCGTAGCGTCACGTGCTCGAGGCGATCCGCGCCACCGCTCGAGCAGGGGAACATCGGTATACTGCTCATGCGCAGGGGCGCATGGCACACAGACGGATCACCGACGCGGAAGTGCGGCAGGCGCTCCTCGGTCCGGATGCCGAGGTCATCGAGGAGTACCCGGCTGACAAGTACAGTCCGAGCTGCCTCATCTTCGGGGTCACGGCGCAGAGGCGCGTTCTTCATGTCCAGGCCACCGCCCAGGGTGTGGTGGTGACGGTGTACGAGCCAGACCCAGAGGAGTGGATAGACCTGAAGCGGAGGAGACCGACATGAGTCGCGAGTGTCCCGTGTGTCATCACGTGATGGACGCGAAGCGGATCCGACATGTTCAGACGTGGGACGATCGGGTCATCGTGTTCGAGAACGTCCCGGCTGAGGTCTGCTCTCGGTGTGGTGAAGTGCTGTTCTCTGGCCCTGTGGTGGACAAGCTGAACAGCCTGCTCTGGTCGACTGAACCGGCCCCGCGCACCATCGAGGCCCCCGTGTACGATCTCTCGGCTGCGTGAGAACCTGAGAAGGAAAGGAGAGCGCATGATCGAGGAGAAGGTCATCGCGTCGTGGAAGTACAGGAAGGGCGTGCTGGACCAGAAAACCGCGAGCCTGTGCTACCTGGCGGCGAACCTGGCGGCGGGCAACACCCACTGAGCCAGGCGCGACCTGGCAGGTGCCAGGGCCGCCGGGGCGACGGAGGACGAGGTGCGCGAGGCCATCAGCTTCGCCATCCGGGCCAATGCCGCCAAGACGCACGCCGACATCCTCAAGGTGTACGAGGCGCCATAGCCGCTGGGCGCGGGAGATCGTCATGGCCGAGATCACGCTCACCGCCGCCTTCTCGACGGTGCCCGGACCGGAGCAGGAGGCGATCAGGCGGCTCCTGACCGAGACCGTCGAGCAGATCGCCAGGGACGACGGGTCATTCACCCGGGCGAAGCTCGTGTTCACCGAGTCCGACGAGCGCTGCGGGCTCACGGCGGAGCTGGACGGGGTCAAGAAGGAAGGCGTGCCGCTGCAGATCGACATCGATCAGCTCGAGGACGCCCAGACCGGCGCGGGCGCCCGCGCCCAGCTCAAGGAGTCGCTGCGGCTCTACTTCCGGCGCGTGATGGGCAAGGCGTGAGCCAGGACGCGGGCACCCTCCTTTTCGTCTACCGGGACTGCCTCTTCAAGGTGGCCGATGGCGTCCAGCCGCCGAAGGCGGGCTCGCTCCTCTTCTGCCGCCATCTGACCTTCCGTCCCGGCGAGTGGGTCGTCGAGATCGGCGCGGGCGTGGGGCTCGCCGCGGTGCTGGCCGCGCGCGCGGGCTGCCAGGTCATTGCCACGGATGTGGTGCCCGAGGCCGTGGAGTGCGTCCGGGCCAACGCCGCGCTGAACGGGGTGGCCGACCGGCTGGATGCGCGCCTCGGCGACTGTTACGACCCGGTGCGGCGGCTCGAGTTCGACCTCATCTGCACGAGCCCGCCTCAGATGCCGACGCCGCCGGAGCGGGAGCGTGACGACCCGATGGCGGCCGCCGACAACGGCGGGCTCGACGGATGGATGGTGCTCGACCGCGTCATCGAGGGCGCGCTGGCCCATCTCGCGCCGGGCGGGCGGCTCGTCTTCACCCTGTTCGACTTCCTCGGCCGAGAGCGCGCCTTCGCCAAGCTCCGGGCGGCCGGGCTCGAGCCGTCGGTGCTCGGCAAGGACGCGCAGCCCTTCCCGCGGCTGGGCTACGAACGTCTCGAGCACATCCGCCTGCACGACCTCGAGCACACGCTGCCTGCAGACGGCTTGCCAGCCACGGTGGAGCGCTTCGTGATCCAGGGGGAACGGACCCCGTGACGCGCCCGCGGGTTCTCATCGTCAACGCCGACGACTTCGGTCTCACGGCGGGCGTCAGCCGTGGGATCCTCCACGCCTGCCGCCACGGCATTGTCACGAGCACCACGCTCATCGCGAACCGGCCGCTGGACCCGGCGCTGCTGGAAGGCCTGCAGGACTCGGGGCTGGGCGTGGGCCTTCACGTGAACCTCACCCTCGGCGCGCCGGTGTCCCCGGCCGCGCGCGTGCCCTCGCTCGTGGACGGCGAGGGGTGCTTCATCCGGGACGCGCGGGCCGTGGCCGAGCGGGTGAAGGTGGACGAGGCACGGATCGAGCTGGGCGCCCAGATCGACGCCTTCAGGGGGATCATGGGGCGCTTCCCGACGCACCTTGACAGCCACCACCACGTGGGGCGCCACGAGCCGCTGCTCGAGCTCATGCTCTTCTTCGCCCGCGCCATCAACGTGCCGATGCGGGCCCAGGACGCCCCCGGGCGTCAGGCGGCGCTGAAGGCTGGGGTGCGAACGCCCGATCACTTCATGGGCGAATCGGGGCCCGAGCCGTACTGGTCGCGCGAGCGGGTGCTCGAGCAGCTGCGGGTGCTGCCGGAGGGCGTGTCCGAGTTCATGACCCATCCCGGCTACTACGACGAGGATCTCGCCTACAGCCGCTACGGCAAGCAGCGCGAGACCGAGATCGAGGGGCTGACCGATCCCGCCGCCCGAGAGCTGATCGCGCGCGAGGGCATCCGGCTCGCCAGCTTCTCCAACCTGTGACGGGTCCTCCGTGACGCCGACCCGGGCGGTGATCGGCGTGGACGTGGGCGGCACCACCACGGCGGCCGGGCTTGTCGGCGCCGACGGCGGAGTGCTCGCGCACCTCCAGGCAGCGACCCACGGGAGCGGCCCGGGCGGAGCACTGGCCAACTTGCTCGACCTGATCGAGGGCCTCGCCACGCTGGCGAAGGGGCGTGGGATCGAGCCCCGCGCCATCGGCATCGGAGTGCCGGGGACCGTGGACGCCGAGACCGGCATCATCGGCGCTGAGGCCCACTACGTGCCGGATCTGGCCCATGTGCCGCTCGCCGCGGTCGTGAGGGAGCGGACGGGCCTGCCCGTGTTCGTCGACAACGACGTCAACGCGCTCGCGCTCGGCGAGTGGATGTTCGGCGCCGGGCGCGGGGCAGCCTCGCTCGTGCTGCTGGCGCTGGGAACGGGCGTGGGCGGGGGCATCATCCTCGAGGGCCGGCTCGTGCGCGGGCGCGGGGGGTACGGGGGCGAGCTCGGGCATGTGCCCATCGACTTCGACGGCCGCCCCTGCATCTGCGGCGGGCGCGGGTGCCTGAAGACCTATTGCTCCGGCACCGACATCGCGCTCGAGGGCTCGCGGCGGCTCGGCCGCATGGTGACGGCGCCCGAGGTGTTCCGGCTGGCCGCGGCCGGCGATGCGGTGGCCGAGGCCCTGGTGGCAGAGGTGTGCGAGGCCCTCGGGGCCGGGCTCGCCGTCATCGTCAACGGGCTGAACCCGGAGCGGCTGCTGCTGGCGGGGGGCGTGGCCAAGTCGCTGCGCCCCCTCGAGACGCGCATCCGCGCCGCCTGCGCGCGCCACGCCTTCGCCGGCGCGTGCGCGACGACGGCCATGGAGATCATCTCGCTGGACAAGGGCGCGGCCGTCCGCGGCGGGGCGGCGCTGGCTCGCTACGAAACCCGACGACGCGAGGGAGCGACCGTATGAAAGCCATCACGCTGCACGGAACGGGGGATGTGCGGGTCGAGTCGGTGCCGGATGCCAAGGTGGTGGACCCCACCGACGTGGTCGTGCGGATCACGACCAGCGCCATCTGCGGCTCGGACCTGCACCAGTACCACGGGCGGGTGGCCGGGTTGCCCAAGGGCGTGGTGCTGGGCCACGAGTTCATGGGCGTGGTGGAGGCGGTGGGGGGCGAGGTGAAGAAGGTGCGCAAGGGCGATCGCATCATCGCGCCCTTCTCGATCTCCTGCGGGTTCTGCGAGTGGTGCCGGATGCGCCTGCCCACCCAGTGCACGACCACCGGGCGCGCGGTGTTCGGCGGCCGTTTCGGCGTCCAGTACCCCGGCGGCCAGGCCGAGGCCATCCGCGTGCCCTTCGCCGACCACATGTGCGAGAAGGTGCCCGAGGGCATGGCCGACGAGGAGGCGTTCTTCCTGGGCGACATCCTCTCCACCGGCTACTGCTGCGCCGAGAACGCGGGCATCCGCCCCGGCGACACCGTGGCCATCTTCGGCGCAGGACCGGTGGGGCTCTTCGCGCTCCAGTCCGCGCATCTCTTCGGGCCGAGCCGCGTCTTCGTGGTGGACCGCGTGGACTACCGGCTCAAGCTCGCCGAGGAGATGGGCGGCATCCCGGTGAATCTCGACACGGGCGACCCGGGCGACCAGCTCCGCGCGCTCACCGGCGGGCGCGGGCCCGACGCCGTCCTCGAGTGCGTGGGCCACGAGACCCCGTTCTCGCAGGCGATCTTTGCTGTGCGCGCGGGCGGCACGGTGTCCTCCGTCGGCGTCTACGTGGAGCCCTCCATCGGCTTCCCGGTCCGCGAGGCCTTCTTCAAGGGCCTCTCGCTCAAGATGGGGCTCTGCAATGCCCGGAACTACATCGTGCCGCTGATGCCGCTCATCCAGGCGGGCAAGCTCAAGCCCGCCCGGATCATCACCCACACCATGGGGCTCGACGAGGCGCCGAAGGGCTACGCGATCTTCGACAAGAAGCAAGACCGCGCCATCAAGGTGATGCTGAAGCCCTGAGGGCGGTGAGCGGCCCGAGGGGCCCCGCCGGCCCCGCCCCGGGCCCAGGGAAAACGAAGGCTTGCGTTCCGGGGGGGACTTTTGGTAAGAGGTTAAAGCGATGCGATACAAACTCCTTGCCGGCACGGCAGCGATCCTTATGGTTCTCCTGTCCGCGGGCGGTGCTCGGGCGCAGCGGACTGAAGCCGACGTCTATGTGGCCCAGGCGATCCTGGACTTCGAGGACAAGTCGTACGCTTCGGCCCTGGACAACCTCAGCCGCGCCCTCGCTGTCGAGCCAGACAACGTCGATGCCCTGTATTACTCAGGGGTGGTGCGCATGGCTCAGGATCTGCCGGCGCAGGCGACCCCGTTTCTGGAGCGTGCCCGGGCCAAGGCCCCGGGCAGCCTGCCGGTGGCTTTCCAGCTCGGGCTGGCCTACTTCGGCCAGCAGCTCTACGACCGCGCCCGGCCGCTCCTCGAAGAGGTGTTCCGCAAGGACCCGGGGCAGGACGGTCTCGGCTACTACGTCGGCTTTCTCCGCTATCGCGTCAAGAACTACCGGGGGGCACTGGCCGCCTTCCGCGCCGGGCGCGCCACCAATCCGGAGATCCAGCAGCTCACTCGCTTCTATACCGGCCTGGCGCTTGCCGCCCTCGGCCTGCCGGCGCAGGCTGCTGCCCAGGTGGAGGAAGCCCTGCGCCTGGCCCCCAGCTCATCCCTGGTCACGCCCGCCGAGCGGCTCCGCGACAGCTTGGTCGAGGCGCGGTCCCGCGAGAAACGCTTCTCCGCCAGCGTCCGGGCGGGGGCCTTCTACGACGACAATGTGGCGGTCATCCCGCTCAAGGACCCCACCGAGCCCATCATCGGCTCGCTGCGGCGGCCCAAGCACGAGTCCGCCGGCGAATTGCTCGCGGTGAGCGCTGAGTACCAGTGGTACCGCGACCCGGAGTGGACCTCGGCGGTCGGCTACTCGTTCTTCGGCATCTACAACAACGGGCTGCCGTCGTTCAACATCCACGACCACAACTTCAGCCTCAGCGCCACCCGCTCCCTGGCCTTCCTCGACACGATGCCGGCCGAGCTGGGCGCCCAGTTCTCCTGGGACACCCTCTACCTGGACGACAGCCAGTTCCTGCAGCGGAGCACGCTGACCCTCTACGGCACCGTGGTCGAGAACGACAGCCACCTCACCCAGCTGTTCGGGCGCTTCCAGCACAAGAACTTCAAGCAGGGATCTCCGAAGCCGCCGAGCCGGGAGGACCGCGACGCCGCCAACTTCATGCTCGGCCTGACGCATATCCTGCGCTTCGAGCAGGACCGCCACTTCCTGAAGGGTGGGTACCAGATGGACCGCGAGGAGGCGGAAGGGGACAACTTCACCTACTGGGGCCACCGGCTGCTGGCGGGCGCGCAATACACGCTGCCCTGGCAGAACATCCGGCTGAAGTACGACGTCGACGTGCATCTCCGCCGCTACGACGAGCGGAACAGCATCCTGCCGACGCTGCGCCCCGACACCGTGAGGCGGAAGGATCAGGAGATCACGAACATCGTCCGGGTGGAGTGGCCGCTTCCGGCGAACCTGACCCTGGCCGGCGAATACCAGAACATCAGGAACATCTCGCGGCTCGCGCCCTTCGACTACCAGCGCAACGTCTTCTCGATGTTCGTGACCTGGATGTACTGAGCCGGGCCGGGCCAGCCCGGCCCCCGCCCGCCTACTTCCCGCCGACGGTCAGCTTGCTCGCGGCGCCGCTCAGCACCGCGAGGGCCGTGCCCCCGCTGCCGAGCGTCGGGTTGGACAGCGTCACCGACCCCAGCGCCGGGTTCTTGATCGGCGACCCGCCGATGCTCACGTTGGAGGCCACCGCCCCGTTGGTCAGCGCTACGGGGATTCCCCCGAAGAGGGAGCACGGGCTGCAGAGGCTGTTCGTCACCTTGAGGGCGTTGCCGCCGCTGCCGCCGAAGGCCACCAGCCCTCCGGAGATGCTCGCCACCGACCCGCCCGAGAGGCTCAGCAGCGGTCCGTTCAAAAGGCTCAGCGTGCTGCCGTTCAGGAGCGAGATCAGGTCGCCCGCGACGCTGAGCACGCTGCCGCCGGCCACGTTCGCCAGGGCTCCCTGGTTGACCGTGAGGTTGCTGTTGTCGAGGCGCATCAGTGGCCCCAGGCTCGTGACCTTGGCCCTGTAGGAGAGATCGGCCGCCGCGTTCTGGGTCGTGAGGCTGCTCCGGTTGGTGAGGTTGAGGACGGGCAGTGAGGCCTCGAGCAGGGCTGTGTCGAGCCTCACGACGGTGTCGGTGGCGATGATGGCGTCCGAGGCCTCGAGCAGCACGCCGGCGTGCTGGAGCGGGCGATCCGTGCCCAGCAGGAGGCCCGTCCCGGGATCGAGGGCGGTGTTGACTCCCGAAATGCTGAACACGCCGTCGCTCGCCCCCAGCGTATGCCGCCCACGCTCGATGAGCGCGAGCGGATCCGTGGACGACGTGACGAGGGTCCCGCCCGAGAGCAAGGTCACCAGGCTGAAGGGCACGTCGAGGTCGCTGTCCGTGGCGTGGAGCAGCGTCCCCGCGAATGCCGCCGTCGAGTCGCAGCAGACCACGAGCAGCGCGTCGAAGGTCTGCGGGCTGGAGACGAGGCGGAGGAGCGGCGCCGGGTCAGTCCGCGTCATCGTTCGCCCGTCGAACAGGAAGTAGAGCGGCGGGTCCGGTACCACCTGGACCACGTCGATGAGCGCCGCTGAGTCGAACGCCGAATCGCTGACGTTCCGGACCTCGAAGAAGAGCGTCCAGGTGCCCGGGGTGAGCAGCAAGGGGATCGAGAGGTTGATGAATCCCGTGTAGCCGCTTCCCGAGCTGATCGTGATGCCGCCGACCGAGATGGCGGACGTCGTGCCCGTGAAGGCGGAGCCGAGCCGGCTCTCGAAGGCGAGGATCGTCTCGGCCGCCGTGGGGCTGATGAGCTTGGCCCTGAAGAAGTCGTTGACCGTCTGGGTCGGGAACTCGTTGGTGAAGAAGTTGTAGGAGAACTTGAGCTTCGTCAGCGTGGTCGAGCCCAGCGTGAACGCCTGGCTGAGCGTGCTCACCCCGAGCCCGGTGGCGGGAGGCTGGGTATGGATGAGCGCCATGAGGCTGTCGCTCGGCGTGAAGGGCCCGAAGGCGGCCAGCGTCGAGGCCGCTCCCGTGGAAGTCCAGCCAGTCAGACCGCTCTCGAAGCTGCCGTTGGTGAGGGCCCCGGCCCCGAAGGGCGTCGCCGGCGCGCCGGGCGTCGTCGACGACGAGGCCGGAAAGCTCGAGGGCGACAGCACCGAGGGGGAAAGCGTCACGCTGGGCAGGTTGGTGCTGAAGAAGAGGGAGGGATTGCCGCTCAGCCCGGCGCAAGGCGGCGACGAGCACCCGGTGCTCGTGAACGTGTCGCTCGATGTCGAGCTCCCGCCTGTCGCGGTAGCCGCTATCGTGGCAGCCGCGACGAAGACGCCGATGGCCGACGTCGAGTTCTGCTCCTCCTGGGCCTGCTCGACGGCGTTCTGGGAAGACAGGGCGCCGGCCACGGTGGTCGTCGGGGGCGGTTGCTCGTTGAGCGTGTTCACCAGCTGTGTCGCTTCCCTGAGCTGGGCCTGGGTGAGCTGCTGCTGGTTGGCGGCCTGGAGATGCGGCGGCACGTAGTCCTCGAGCCCGGCCCTCGCGCGGGCCTCGTCCGCCGCCGTCATCTGCGCCACGCTGGCCGGATCGGTCCCGATGGCGGCGAAACGCTGGCCCTCGGCGAGCATGGCTGGGCCGATGGGGAGCCCGGTGGCGGGATTGAGGTGCGTCACGCCAACGCCGCGCCCGCTGGGGTCGCTCGTGAGGTACATGGCCGTCCGGGGAATCTGTCCCGCCGCCCGGTCCGTCTCGGTGATGAGCACGGTGCCGCGCACCGCCGCGACCGCGTTCGGCGTCCGCACCTCGAT
>JACPIQ010000052.1 GCA_016188005.1 Candidatus Rokuibacteriota bacterium
AGTCGGTCCCCGAGGACGGCCCGCACGTTCCCGCGGAAATGCCGCGGCGCCTGGCGTGCGACGCGAGCCGGGTGGTGATGCGGCACGCCCCGGACGGGCGCCTCGTGGAGATCGGAGCGCGGACGCGGACCATTCCGCCGGCGTTGCGGCGAGCGCTCGACCACCGGGACGGGGGCTGCCGCTTCCCGGGCTGCGGGCTGCCGTTCGGCCAGGGGCATCACCTGCGCCACTGGGCGCAAGGTGGCCCGACCACGCTCTCGAACCTCGCGCTTCTCTGTCGCCGGCACCACCGCGCGGTCCACGAGGAGGGCTATCAGGTCGAGCGGCAGCCCGACGGCGCGCTCCGCTTCAGGCGGCCGGACGGGCGGCCGCTGCCGGAGGTTCCGCCCCCGGCCGCGGTGCCCGCCGATCCGGTGCGGGCGCTCCGGGCGCGGCACGAGGCGCAGGGGCTCCGCCTTCACGCGCGGACGGCCTGCCCGGGCTGGCTCGGGGAGCGTGTGGACGTGGGCTGGGCGATCGACGTCTTGCATCCTCTGGCCACGGGGGCCGTGGGATCACATCACCCACCGTGGGAATGAAGCGCGGCCCGCGGAAGCAGCATCGGGGAAACCCATTGCCCCGAGCGGTCGACGCACCGCCACTATGCCACGAGGTCGGCGTTGGCCGGCCGACCCCGCCAGGGTAAAATACCCCGCAGTGAGGGACATCCTCGATGCGGTCAGGCGAGCCGCCCGCGCCAAGATCCTCTTCTTGCCGCATGCGATCAGGCAGATGGCTCGGCCAGCCATCATGATCTCAGCGAGTGAGGTCGAGCACGTCGTCGCCGAGGGCGAGGTCATTGAGGACCACCCGGAAGACGTCCGCGGGCCGAGTTGCCTGATGCTGGGTTCTGGGGGGGGCCGGCCGATCCACGTGGTCTGCGCCCCCAAGAACGAGTACTCGGCCGTCATCACAGCGTACGTACCGGACCCGTCGCAGTGGTCGCCGGACTTCCGGCGGAGGGTACCATAGTGGAGTGTGTCCATTGCAGGGGCCGGATGCAGCGAGGTGTCGCCGCCTTCAGCGTGGAGCGCAGCGGCTACCACGTCCGCTGGGATGCCATCCCCGCCTGGGTGTGCACGCAGTGCGGCGAACCGCTGTTCGAAGCCCGAGAAGTGGACGTGATCCAGCGGGCCCTGGCCGCCCTCGACCGCGAGAGCCAGAAGCTCGCCCCGGCGTCGTAGCCCACGCCGCCGAGTTCGTCGGGCGCTTGATGTAGGCTGCTACACATGCACAGGACACAGTTGCTCCTCCCTCGCGATCTGCACCGGCGCGCTGCGCAGGCGGCAAAGGTGCGGGGGATGTCCCTCGGAAACCGCGTCCGGGAGGCTCTGGGCGAATACCTTGTCCGGGCAGGCAGGGTCCAGCCCTCGCCGGAGGCCATCGACGAGGTTCTCCTGGTCGAGCCGTTCGAGGACCCCGATTCGGACCCCGAGCTGTCGATGAACGTCGATCAGTACCTCTATGGAGCGCCCCGGCGAAGTCGCCGCCGTCAATGACCGCGCTTCGCGCCGGCTTCGCGCAGTACCGCTGAGGCCCATCGCTTCCGGCGTCCTGCCGGGCGGCGCGCTCGATCCGGGAGATGTACCGGCGCGGGGACATTGACCGGCCCGGGGCGTCCCGATACCATGCCACCCATGGTCCCGGTGATCGAGCCGGACGTGCAGATTCGTCGCTGGCGCCGGGTGGAGTACGAGCGCCTCGTCGACCTCGGCATGTTCGTCGGCGAGCGCGTCGAGCTCCTTGCCGGGTGGCTCGTCGTCCGCGAGCCCCAGGGCAGCGCTCATGCAGCGATCGTGGGGCACATCGGCCAGGTCCTCGCGGCGACCTTCGGCGCCGGGTGGCATGCGCACGTGCACTCGCCGCTGGCTCTCGACGATGAGTCGGAGCCCGAGCCCGACGTGGCCATCGTTCCAGGCGAGCCTCGCGAGCACCTCGGCGCGCATCCCTCCGCGGCGGGCACGCCGATTCCCGTCGCCGATCTCCTCCCCTGAGCGGGAGGTCGGGGCTGCCGGCGCCCGCGGCGCAGGGGCGATCAGGTCAGCCCGATCCGCGGACCGCCCTCGTCGTCGGCGGATCCGGACGGCGGAGATCGAGCGCGGTGTGGACGGCCAGCGCTCCCAGCACGACTGCCCCGCCCGCGAGGGACAGGGCCCCCGGCGACTCCCCGACGGCGAGCCACACCCAGATGGGCCCCAGGATGCTCTCCAGCACGGCGATCAGGGCGGCCTCGGCCGCCGGGATGAGGCGCGCGCCGGCGGTGTAGAGGCTCAGGCCCACGCCGAGCTGACCCATTCCGAAGAGGGCGAGGAGGACGAGGTCGCGGGCCCCGGCCGTCCCCGGCGCGGCCTGAGGGAAGGCGAAGGCGGCTCCGAAGGTCACGGCGAGGCAGGCCGCGGGAAGCATTCGCACGGCGCGGCGGCGGCGCATGATGACCGTGGCCGCCGCGAAGCTGAGCGCAGTCACGGCGGCCAGGCCGTCGCCGGTCAGCGAGCGCCGCCCCACGGATGCCGAGACCATCAGCACGGTCCCGCCGAGCGCCGCCGTCATGGCCACCCAGGTGCGGGGTGACACCCGCTCGCCCAGCCAGAGCCAGCCGATGAGGCCGGCGATGAACGGCGCGGTGCTGTGGATGATCAGCACATTGGCCACCGAGGTGCGGGCGAGCGCCATGACGAAGCACGTGGTGCCGGCGGCGAAGAAGAGCGCCATCGCGACTCCCGGGAGCCCCATGCCGAGGAATACCGACCGGACCCTCCCACGCTCCCCAAGAGCGACCACGGTCAGGAGGAAGAGCGCGCAGAAGAGCGAGCGCCAGAAGACGGTGGTCCACCCGTCGGTGGCGATCAGGCGGCTGATGAGGCCGCCGCTGGACCAGCAGATTGCGGCCGCGGCGACCAGCAGGATCCCGCGGCGCTGCGGTGACGTCGGCCTGGTCCTACCCGATGAGGAGGGCCGCGCGGCCGACGATGGTACCCCGCTCGAGCCGCTCGTGCAGGGCCTCGGCCTCGGCCATGGGGCAGATCTCGCTGACGATGGGCCACACCTCGCCGCGGGCGACCAGGGCCAGGGTGTCCAGGACCTCCGAGCGCGTCACGTAGCGGCTGCCGAGGAGGTCCAGCTCCCCGAGGAGCATCTGCATGGCATCCACGCGGAAGACCTTGCCGGCGCCGCCGAGGGTGACCATGCGCCCCTTGACGGCCAGCGCCTTGACGGCCTGCTCGAGCGTCGCGCTGGACGAGACGTAGTCCACCGCCACGTCGACGCCGCGGCCGCCGGTCAGCTCCCTGAGGGCCTCCACCACGTCCTGGCGGCTGGCGTCCACTACGGCCTCGGCGCCGGCCCGGCGGCACGCCTCGAATTTCCCGGCAGCCGTGTCCACGGCGATCACCCGGGCGCCGGCCCACCTGGACAGCAGGATCTGGTGGATGCCGAGGCCCCCGCCGGCGCCGAACACCGCCACCGTCTCGCCGGGCCGGGTGCGCGTCCGGCGGTTGACCTTGTACGGGGTGGCGAGGGCATCCGAGATGACGCCGATCTCGGCCGGATGCGCCCGGTGGTCGAGCCCCTCCGGCAGCCGCAGGAAGTTGTGGGCAGGGAGGCTGACGTACTCCGCGTAGCCGCCGTCGCACTCCTTGCCGACATTGCCGCCCGAGCGCTCGCAGAGCGGCTCGAGATTGCCGAGGCACATGCGGCACCGGCCGCAGAAGAGGTAGTAGTAGGCGGTCACGGGGTCGCCCACCGCGAGCCCGCTCACGCCCGCACCCACCTCGACGATCTCGCCGGTGATCTCGTGGCCGATGATGCGCGGATAGGCGAGCGGAGTGCGGCCGGCCTTGTAGTGCTGGATGGTGAGGCCCGCCCCGCAGGCCAGGACCCGCGCCACCGCCTCGCCGGGCGCAGCGACCGGATCGGGCACCACCTCCAGGGCGAAGGGCGCGCCGGGCGCCCGCAGGACCAGCGCTTTCATGCCGGGCTCACGCGCTGAACATGAAGTTGGCGGCCTTGAGGAAGAGCGTCCGATTGGCGCCGTCGGAATGCAGGAAGGCGGCCGCGTCCCGGACCAGCTTCTCCACGCCGAACTCCTTCATGTACCCGTGGCCGCCGTGGATCTCGAGGCACCACGTGGCGATCTTCCAGGCCGCCTGCGAGGCCATGACCTTGGGCAGGGCCCCGAGCGTCCGGTCCCAGCCATGTTCCTGGTGCTCGGCGAGCCAGCACGCCCGGTGGATGTAGGAGCGCGAGGCGTCGATCAGCATGCGCATCTCGGCCAGCTGGGCGCGGATGCCGTCGTGCTCGATGAGCGGCTTGCCGCCCTGGACGCGCAGCCTGGCCCAGCCGACAGCCTTCTCGTATGCCGCCACCGCGACGCCCAGCGCGCTGGCCCCGGCATAGGCGTTGGACTGCGGGAAGAACTCGGCGAGCACCCGGAAGCCGCGCCCGACCGCGCCCACGACGTTCTCGTCGGGGATGAAGCAGTCCTGGAAGATGAGCTCGGCGTTGTTGGCGAGGCGCTCCCCCATCTTGTCGTGGACGACGCCCGTGGTGAACCCGGGGCGGTCGCGCTCCACGAGGAAGCAGGTGGCGCCCTCGACCAGCGGCCGGCCCGGCTCGGTCTGGGCGAAGACGAGGCAGTGGCTGGCCCGGTTGCCGTTGGAGATGAAGTGCTTGAGGCCGTTCAGGACGAAGCCCCCGGGGGCCTTGACGGCGGCGGTGCCGAAGGGCCTGGGATGCGGCACCAGGTAGTCGGAGGAGACGTCGGGCTCGGTGATGCCGATGGCGAGCATGCCGCGGGGATCGGTGGCGAAGCCCGGCAGCACGCGCGCCCGCTGCTCGGCGTTCAGCGCCTTCTGCATGATCTGGGCGATCTTCAGCGTCTGCGCGAAGATCACGGACACCCCGAGATCGCCCCGGCCCAGCTCCTCGATGACCATGGCCGTGGTCAGCGCATCGGCGCCGAGGCCGCCGTATTCGCGGCCGAGCGTCATGGTGCGGATGCCGACGGCATGCGCCCGCTCGACGATCTCCCAGGCGTAGCTCTCCGCGGGATCCCGGCGGGCGTCCAGCTCCGCCGCCCGCGGCCGCACCACCTCCTCCACGAACCGGCGCACGGTCTCCAGCATCGCCCGCTGCTCCTGCGTCTGCACGAACATCCGCTCCATCGGCGCCATCTCCTTGTCGGAACTGATCTCAGCGTGGAGGCCGCGCGGGCCGCTCAGCTCATCCAGCGGACAACGCCGGTGACGCCGTCCACGGCCACCAGGGCCCCGTCGGGGATGCGGCGCGTGGCCTCGGGCACGCCGAGGACGGCCGGGATGCCCCGCTCGCGCGCCAGCGCGGCCAGATGCGAGGTGCTGCCCCCCAGCTCGGCGACCACGCCGGCCACGCGCGGGAGCACCGCGGTGAGGGCGGGTCCCGCGACCTGCGTGACGAGGACGTCTCCCAGCCTGACCCGCTCGAGCTCGTGCTCGTGGTCCACGACGCAGGCCGGGCCCTCTCCCCAGCCCATCCCCGCCGGGTGGCCGGTAAGCCCCGGGTGACGCAGCCACAGCTCGTCGGGCACCACGGCGGGCCCAGTGCGGAGCGGGCGGGCCTGGAGGATCTCGGGACCATGCTGGCCCAGCGCCCACTCCACCTCGACCGGGGTGCCGAAGGCCTCCTCGGCGGCCAGCACCATGCGGCCCAGCGCCACGGCCTGCGCCTCCTCGAGGCACGGCGCCGCCTCGAGGCCCGGCGCCACGGCCTCGGGTCTCGGGCCGGTCCCGGGCGCGACGCGCACGAGCCGGTCCTTCCTGCCGGGCTCCACGCTCTCGATGCGGCCCGCGCGATCGAGGCGGAAGCGGTCGGGGACCACCTCGCCCTGGGCGATGGCCGAGCCGAGCCCCCAGGTGCCCGTGATCAGCATGCCCCCCTCGGGGGTGAGCGAGAGCGCCCCCCCGGCGGCCCGCGCCGGGACCAGACGCTGGACGAGGACGGCCATGGCGGTGGCCGCAGGATCCACGCCATGGGGGTGCATGTAGCGCAGCGCCCGGGTCGCCCAGAGCGCGGCCCAGCAGGCGCGCACGGCCGTCATGAGGTCGGCCTCGCTGTCCACGCCGAGAAAGGTCTCGAACTGCCCGGCGAAGGAGGTCTCGGGGGTGTCCTCGAGCAGCGCCGAGGAGCGTACGGCGACGGGCGCGCCGGGGCCGGCGCCGAGATCGCGCCACGCCGACAGGAGCGCCGCCGTGAGCGGGGCGGGGAGGGCGGTGCGCGTCAGGCCGAGCCTGACGGCCAGCGCCAGACGACGCCCCTCTGGCCGCTCGGCCCGCACGAACTCGCGCGCCGCCTCCGCCACGCCGCCCGCGACGAGGGCTTCGCGGTACGCGCGCGCGTCCACGCAGGTCCCGTCGGGGACGGGCAGCCCGGCCCGGCGGAGCCGCGCCAGGCGCGCGGCCTTGGGCCCGACGCGGTCGGCGTCCAGCGCCGCGGCGTCAGCGAGCGGGATGACGGCGGGGTCCATCGTCAATCGACCAGCGTGATCTCCTCCACCGGGAAGCTGGAGATGAGCTCGGTCCGGTCCTCGTGCACGATGAGCATCTCCTCGATCCGCACACCCCACTCGTACTTCTTGCCGTGCTGGGTCTCGAGCGCGAAGACCATCCCGGGCCTGATCTCCAGCGGGTGGTCCAGCGACCAGATGCGGGAGATCACCGGCTGGTCGTACTGGGCCAGGCCGAGCCCGTGCCCCCAGAGGTTCGCCGCGGCCTGGTCCTCTTCCTCGTAGCCCCACGCCTCCTTGGCCGAGGGCCACTTGAGGGCGATGTCGCGCGTGGTGACGCCCGGCCGCACGGTGTTGATGGAGTCATAGAGCCACTTGAGGGCCGTGGCGTAGTAGTCCTTCTGCTCCTGGCTGGGCTTCTTGCCCACGCAGTAGGTGCGGTAGTAGCAGGACTTGTAGCCGTTCCAGGTGAGCGCCGCCAGGTCCATGAAGACGATCTCGCCGGGCCTGATGATGCGGTCCGAGAAGTTCCGCCAGTTGGGCCAGGTGTTGGGGCCCGAGGAGACGATGACGTCCTCCACGTCCTCCATGCCCGGGATGGCGTACAGGAACTCCATGATGTGCGCCGTCACCTGGTTCTCGGTGAGCCCCGGCTTGAGGTAGCGCATCGTCTCCCAGTGGGCGGCATCGCCGATGGCGCCCACGATGCGCAGGCACTCCTGCTCGTCCACGTTCTTGATGGCGCGGGCCTCCATCATCGGCGTCATGCCGTCGGCCCACTTGATCTTCGCCTCCTGGAAGGCCTGGAGCATGTTGATGTCGATGAAGTCCACGCCGAGGGTCTGGTCGGCCACACCGAAGCGCTTCATCTCCTGCACGATGGCATCCGTGAACTTCTTGACCTGCTGGCGCGAGGCGGGGCCGGCCGCTCCCTTGATCCAGGCGTAGGACCAGCGGATGTTCTCCTGGGGGATCCACGGGGCGTGGCGCTGGATCTGGAAGCCGATGTCCCCCTGCTCGAAGAGCACCGGCGCGCCGTCCCCACAGAGAAGCGCGTAGCGGAGCCCGGGCTTGAGCCGGTTCCAGCCCGGCGTGAGCGTGCTCGTCACGTACCGGACGTTCTCGTCGTACATGAGGAGCATGGCGCCCAGGTTGTGGGCCTTCATCTTCTCGCGGGCGCGCTCCAGGCGGTACTTGCGGAGACGGTCCCAGTTGATGCGCTGCTGCCAGTCGACGCCGACGGTGCCGAAGTTCGCCATGGCCGCGCTCTCCCTGGATGTGGATGGATACCTTCGAGGCTGTCGCTCTATCTAGACGTTCCGCATGGCAGAATGCAATACCGCGATCTCGCAGCGCACCCGTTGGTACCATCCCCCCGTCGGCGCTGTCAAATGGAATTCCGCACGGGTGCGGCCTCTCAGTCGGGCGGCGGCGCGGTTGGCCGACTCAGGGCCCGCCACGCCCTCAGGACCGCGGGCGGGACGGTCTGCTCGGGGCCGCTCCTCTTCGAGGTCTCGGAACTGCGCGCGGCTCCTGGCCCGGGACGATCGGCAGCAGGACATGCGACGGCCGGGTGCGGCCGCAATGCAGCGTGACCCTCCCGCCGATGATCCCCGCGGGACGGTCGCGCGGGTCGTTGTGCTGGAAAGGGCCGACCCCTGTGAAGACCTCGCCCAGCACCGCCAGCCCCGCGCCTGCGCCGCCGGGGTACTCGTAGTCGCGCCCCCGCACGCTCAGCGCCAGCCGGTGGCCGGCCGGCACCACGATGGAGGTCGGCCAGATCTCCACGTCCAGCTCGTACACGCGCCCGGGCGTGAGCGGCTGCACCTCGTCGTGGCTGTGGTAGGGGCGGTAGGGGAGCGTGAGCGCCGGGTCCAGCTTGCGATGCGAGGCCCGGAGCCACCCCTGCGCGATCGGGGTGTGCGGGTCGAGCGCGCCCTGGAAGACGACCTCCTTCAGGCTCGGGCCGAGCACGCGCAGCACCACGAAGAGGTCGGCATCGGCGGTCTCGGAGGAGACGAAGAGCTTGGCCGCGACGGGGCCGGTGATCTCGGTCTCCGCCTCGAGGGGGGGCGTGAGGAAGGTGACGCCGTCCCCCAGGCCGCCGTAGCTCACCCGGGCGCCGCGGGCGGGCGGCCGCCGCACCAGGCTGTGGTCGGGCGCGCTCAGGTAGAGCCGCGTCCACCGCGTGCGGGCCAGCGGCCACTCCCGCTCGTGCCGCTCGACGAACCGCTCGCCGGGACGGCGCACCTGGAGCAGCACTTTCGGCTGCTTCTTCCAGCCCGTGTCCTCACCCTTGAGGAAGTGGCCGAAGAAGCGTTTCTGGAGGCGCACGCCGTAATCCGTGTAGAAGTGGGTCCAGTGCTCGATCCCGTGGACCTCGAGCCACTTCTGCGTCGAGGCCGCGCGCATGAACCCCTCGAAGTTGCCCCGCGGATGCAGCCCCTGGCCGCCCCAGTTGGCCGCCGAGAGCAGCGGCACCGTGATCCTGGACCAGTCGGGCATGCGCGAGCGCCAGTACTCGTCCGAGGCCAGCGGGTTCCGGACGCACTCCTCGTAGAAGTCGCTGCGGCGGGCGCCCAGTTCCTCTTCGGTCAGGGTCTCGGGCCCGGACACCCAGTCGCCCGTCATCCGGCTCCGGAGGCCCCGGGTGCCGCGCCCGTGCTGCACCGGCACGATCTGCGAGGGGAACCAGGCGCGGCCGAAGGTGCAGAGGATGCCGCCGTGGTGGCTGAGGTCGCGGTAGAAGTCGGCCGCCCCCTCCCAGACGCAGATGGCGGCCAGGTGCGGCGGCTGGAGCGCCGCCACCTGCCACTGGTTCATGGCGTAGTAGGAGATGCCGTTGAGCCCCACCTTGCCGCTGCTCCACGGCTGGGTGGCCGCCCACTCGATGCAGTGATAGAGGTCGCGCGCCTCCCGCGCCGACCAGATGTCGAGGAAGCCGGGCGAGCGGCCGGCGCCGCGCGAATCCACGCGCACGCAGGCGTAGCCGTCGGGCACCCACTTCTCGGGGTCCACCACCTCCCAGTTCTGGTACTTGTTCGTGGAGCCCGCCAGGACATCCGGGTGCTGCTCGATCATCCGGCGCCACTGATCGGTGTAGAGGTCCTCGAAGTGCAGCCCCTTGGCGTACGGTCCGTAGGAGAGGATGACGGGGTGCGGGCCTGCCCCGGTGGGCCGGTAGACATCGGCGCGGAGGACGAGGCCGTCATCCGTCCGGACGGGGACGTCCCAGTCGACGCGCATGCCATCGCGGACCTCGCTCGGGGCGTCGCCCGGGGCCGTTCCTCGCACCCCTCCCGGCTTCGGCATGGCGTTTCTCCTCACGCGGGCAGCTCCACGCGGCGCAGGCTCCAGCGCCCGCGGGCGGCGACGGCTTCGGCTCGAACCCGTGGGCGTGGAGCGGCGGGAGATCGACGTGTCCACTCCGCAGGGCGCCTGCTTCATAGCAGCCGGCCCGACACGGTGTCAAGCCGAATTGCGCCGAGCGGCGTGCGCCGGCGCCGGTTGACCGCGGTGTCACCTGCGTGCTACCACGGAGGCGCCGTGAAGCTCGACCCGCGCGCGACGGTTGCCGTGGCCATCGACATGCACCGGGGGCACCTCGACCCGGCCGTCGCGACGCTGCCGCTCTCCGCCGCCCGTTGCGGCCCTGTCATCGCCCGGGCCGCGGACCTCTTCGCCAGGCTCCGGGCCCTGGGCGTTCCCATCGTGCACGTCGTTACCGAGTACCGCGACGCCGCGGAGATCGCGTGCAATCCGTTCTGGAAGGCGATCCACGACGATCCGGCCCAGGCGCGGAAGGGCATCCTCCGCCACAATCTCGCCGGCAGTCCCGGCACGGAGATCATCCCGGCGCTCCTCGCCGGGGGCGATCTCGTCGTCCGGGGCAAGAAGCGCTACAGTGCCTTCCACGCCACGGACCTCGAGTTCCTGCTGCGGAGCCGCGGCGCCGGCACCGTGATCCTCGCCGGCATCAACACGACCTCCTGTATCCTGTGCAATGCCTTCGAGGCCACCAACCGGGACTTCACCGTGGTCATCGCCTCGGAGGCGGTGGACTCCATGGACGGCGAGGAGATGCACCGCTTCGCCCTCCGCCTCATGGGCGCCACCGTGGGATGGCCGCTGACCAATGCCGAGATCGTCACCGCTCTGAGCGCCTGAGCCGTCACGAGGGAGGTGCCTGTGAAGCTGCCGCGCGAGCGCTTCGACTACTCGCCCATCGCTGCCCGCCGCCCCTGGCAGCTCCCGAAAGGGGCGCGCGTCGCCGTCTGGACCATCGTGAACGTGGAGGAGTGGGACATCGAGAAACCCATGCCGCGCCAGATCCTGACCGCCCCGCAGGGGGTGGCCACGCTCCCCGATGTGCCCAACTGGGCGTGGCACGAGTACGGAATGCGCGTGGGCCTCTGGCGCATGCTCGAGGCGCTGGGCCGGCGCAAGCTGCGCGCGACGACGGCCATCAACGCCAGTGTGTGCCGCTCGTATCCAGCAGTGGCACAGGCCATGCGGGACGCCGGGTGGGAGTTCATGGGCCACGGCGTCAGGCAGGGTGCCATGCATCTCCTGCCGGATCAGCGGGCGGCCATCGGGGAGGCCGTCGCGATCCTCCGCGAGTTCACGGGCAAGCCGCCCAAGGGATGGCTCGGCCCCGGCCTCACCGAGACCTGGGAGACGCTCGATCTCCTCGCCGAGGCGGGCATCGAGTACGTGTCGGACTGGGTCGACGACGACCAGCCGTACGAGATCCGCACGCGCTCGGGGCCGCTGGTGTCGGTGCCCTACACCCTCGAGCTCAACGACATCCCGATGATGGTCATCCAGCATCACCCCTCGGCCGAGTGGGTGCGGCGGGTCAAGGACCAGTTCGACCGGCTCCACGCCGAAGGGGCGAAGAACCCGCGCGTGATGGCGCTGGCCGTGCACCCGTACATCTCGGGCGTCCCGCACCGCATCAAGCACTTCGAGGCCGCCTACGACTACATGCGCAAGCAGAAGGGCGTCTGGTTCACCACGGGCGAGGAGATCTGCGAGTGGTACAAGTCCCACCCCTGGTGAGCGGCGCCAGCGGCGACTGCGGGCTCACGCCTCACGCCCCCGGGACGTCCGTGGGGGCCCGTGGCCCCGGAACAGCCCCGCGTCGCTGCGGCGGCGGGCTCTGGGGGGCGCTGCCGTCCGTCTCGGCGCGGAACGCGGCGATCTGTTCGGGCAGCCCGAAGACGCGCACCAGGTCGCCAGCGCGAAGGATGGTCTCCGGGTCGGGGTTGAGGAGGACCTCCCCGTCGGCCCGGGTCACGGCCACCACCGTGACGCCAAGCCGCTCCCGGACCCGCCCCTCGCGCAGCGACTGATCCGCCAGCGCCCCCTGCCCCACCGCCAGGTCCTCCACGTGGGGCAGGAGGTCCATCGCGTCCCGGCGCGCTCCTTCGCCCATCTCCATGGCGCTGCGGAAGCGCTCGAGGTAGGCGAGCACCCGGTCCTGGGGCAGGGCCAACCGGCGCAGGGCGTGCCGGATGAGGGTCGCGGCCGCCTCCAGTTCGGGCTGGATGACCTCCGTGGCGCCGGCGCGGGCCAGCGCCTCCATGCCTGACGGGTGATGGGCCCGGACCAGGACGGGTACCGCCGGATTCATGGCGCGCAGGTAACGGACCAGGAGGGTGGCGCGGTCGACCTCGGGCAGCGCCACCACCACCAGAGTGGCTCGCGCGGCACCGGCGCGCTCGAGGGTGCGCCGGTTGGCGGCATCCCCGAACAGGCATGGCACCCCCCGGGCCCGGAGCCCCTTGACGATGTCCGGGTCGAGCTCGATGACGAGGAAGCGGAGGGTGAACGGCAGGAGCACCAGCGCCGCCTTCCCGAGCGCGGCCGCGATGGCCACCAGCCGGTCCGGCTCCAGCGCTCCCAGAGCCGGGATCAGGACGATCAGGACGACGACGGCCAGGTCCTCGATGAGGAGGGTCCCCATCATGATCCGTCCGTGGCGCGAGTGCAGCTCGCCCCGGTCCAGGAGCAGCCGCACCAGCACCATGGTGCTGGCGACGGAGATGACGATGCCGGCCACCGCGCCCTGGAGCGCGGTCCAGCCCAGGAGGGCGCCGGCGCCGACGCCGAGCCCCACGCAGAGGGCCAGGCCCACGGGCCCGCCGAGGAGCGTCACCCATCGAACACGCAGCAGGTCCTTGAGGGAGAACTCGATGCCGACGGAGAACATGAGGAGCACGACGCCGATCTCGGCGAAGAGATCGAAGGTGTGCACGTCGGTCACCGACGGCCCCGGGGTGAAGGGGCTCACCAGGATGCCGCCGAAGATGTAGCCCAGGATGAGTGGCTGGCGCGCCCACCAGGCGAGCGCGCCTCCCACCACCGCCGCGGCGAAGACGAAGGCCAGGTCCCGGAAGACGGCGGGATCGGTGATCATCGGCGTTTCGAGTGTACCGGAGTCACAGGGCGTGACCTCGCCCTTCTCCCCCGGACGGCCCCGATTGTGAGGCTAGGTGAGCCCGGGGTGGAGGGCGCGCCAGACCTTCTCCCGGGTGAGGGGCATGTCGAGGTCCTCGACGCCGAAGGGCGAGAGCGCGTCCAGCACCGCGTTGACGATGGCCGGGGGAAGGGCGATGCAGCCGGCCTCGCCGAGACCCTTGGCGCCCAGGGGGTTGAAGGGCGAGGGGGTGACGGTGGCCGCGAGCACGGGCTCGGGGAAGTCGCCGAGGCGTGGCACGGCGTAGTCCATCAGGCTGCCGGTGAGCAGCTGCCCTTCCTCGTCGAAGACCAGCGCCTCCAGCAGCGCCTGGCCCGCGCCCTGGGCATAGGCCCCGTGAAGCTGGCCCTCGGCCAGCAGCGGGTTCACGATCACGCCGGCGTCGTCCGCCCAGATGCAGCGGGCGAGTGAGACCTCGCCCGTGTCCCCGTCGATCCGGACCACGGCCACGCAGGAGCCGAAGCTCCACAGCTCGCCCTTGCCTTCGAAGAAGACGGTGGCTTCGAGCCCCGGCCCGTGGCCCGCCCGGAGCGCCGCCGGTCCGTAGGCGGCCTCGGCGACTTGCCGCCAGGAGACGCGCCGGTCCGGGACGCCGGCCACCCGGAAGCCCCCGTCCACCAGGACGAGATCGGCGGGACCCGCCTCGAGCAGCGCCGCCGCGAGGCGCCGCCCCTGCGCTCGCACCTGCGTGGCGGCCTCGAGCGCGGCGCTGCCGCCCAGCGCGGTGGAACGGCTGCCGAAGGTGCCGAAGCCCTGGGGCGCACCGGCCGTGTCGCCGTGACGGACGACGACCTCCTCCGGCGTGACGCCCAGCGCGTCGGCGACGATCTGGGCCCACGTGGTCTCGTGGCCCTGGCCATGGGCGCTCGATCCCGTCACCACCGTCACGGCGCCGCTGCGCTCGACGCGCACGCTGCCGCTCTCCCAGCCGAGCGCGGAGGGCTCCACGTAGGAGATCACGCCGATCCCCGTGACCTCGCCTCGCGCGCGCGCCTCGCGCTGCTCGGCGCGGAGCGCCTCGTAGCCCGCGGCCTCCAGACAGCAGGCCAGCGCGGCGGCGTAGTCCCCCGAGTCATAGGTGTTCCCGGTGGCGGTGCGGTACGGGAAGGCGGCGCGCGGCACGAAGTTCAGCCGCCGGATCTCGGCGGGGTCCATCCCGAGCGCGCGGGCGGCCTTGTCCATGAGCCGCTCGACGACGAAGACGCCTTCCGGTCTCCCGGCACCCCGGTAGGCGCCTGTGGGCGGGGTCGTGGTGAGCGCCGCCACCGTCTCGATGTCCACGGCCGGCACCACGTAGGCGCCCGGCATCGTCCGGCCGCAGTTCCAGGCCGGCACCCCGGCGCTCATGGTGAGCCGGGTCCCCACGGCGAAGCTGACGCGCGCCCGCAGCGCCGTGATCTTCCCGTCGCCCGACAGCGCCAGCTCGGCATCGATGGCACCGCCGCGGCCCTGCTGGGTGCTCACGAAGTCCTCGCTCCGCGTGGCCACCCACTTCACCGGCCGCTCGAGCGTGAGCGCCAGCCAGGCGACGAGCACATCCTCGGCATAGGGACTGCCCTTGACGCCGAAGCCGCCGCCCACCTGCGGCGCGACGACGCGGATCCTCGACTCGGGGAAGCCCGTGCACGCCGCGATGTCGGCGCGGACGCGGAAGGGCGCCTGCGTCGAGGCCCAGAGACGCAGCTCACCGCTGGCCCGGTCGTGCCAGGCCAGGATGCCGCGAGGCTCCATGGCCATGGCCGAGAGCCGCGGCTGCCTCACCGCGACGCGAACGCGATGGGCAGCCGCGGCCAATGCGGCCTCGGCATCGCCGGCCCGCCAGCGGTGCGAGAGGAGCACGTTGTCGCCGAGCGCCTCGAAGAGGGCCGGCGCGCCAGGCGCCAGGGCGGCCGCCGCATCGGCCATCGCAGCCAGCGGCTCGTACTCCACTTCCACGCGCTCGGCGGCATCCCGCGCCGCGTAGGCCGTCTCCGCCACCACCGCCGCCACGGGCTCCCCCACGCCGCGCGCCACCCCCTGCGCCAGCACCGTGTGCGGGGGAATCTTCATCGACGGGGAGAGGCGGTTGGGGCGCAGGTGCCCGAGATGGGTCACCTCGGTTCCGGTGATCACCGCCACGACCCCCGGCGCCCCGCGCGCCGCCCCAACGCCGAGTCGCGCGATGCGGGCGTGGGCGTGGGGGCTGCGCACGAGGGCGACGTGGAGCGCGCCCGGCAGCCGGATGTCGTCGGTGTAGAGGCCGGCCCCCAGCAGCAGGGGGCGATCCTCCACCCGCCTGAGGGGCCGGCCGACGAAGCCGTGGGGGTCCAGAGACTCGGTCACCGCTTGCTCCCGGCCGGCACCTGCTTGTGTCCGGCGGCCAGTGCCTCCTTCGGCGTCACCTTGGCGTCCGCCCCGTCGACGGGCTGCTCCTCGCGGCCCCTCACGTGAGGGGCCCACAGTACTAGAGCCCCCGAGGCTGCGCAATCATGCGGCCGGCGCCGGAGCCGCCCACCTTCGTGCCGCCGCGGTGCGGTGCATGCGCTTGACACGGGTCGGGGCCGGGCCTAGAGTCGGCCCCACATTCCGGACCGGCCGGGCCCTCTGGGAGGCGCGATGCGTCCTTGTCGGATGCCGTCGGGTTCTGGCTCCGTCCTGCCCAGCCGCAGTGGGCACCCCCCGTGATCCGCCCGGAGGCCGCCCGTTTGGCCCTCCTTGAGCCCCCTCGAACATCGACCCTTTGAGGAGGATTCCCGTGGCCAAGAAAGCGACGAAGACCGTGGCGAAGCGATCCGTGAAGAAGGCGCCCGCGAAGACCGCCCCCAAGGGGCCGAGCGCCGCCGAGGCAATCCACAAGCTGGGCCTGGCGTTCATGAAGGGGGTAAGCACGAAGAACTCCCAAGCTCTCGTGTCGGCGTTCTATGCCCCCGACGCCGTCCTGATGCCGCCGAACCAGCCCGCACTGGAGGGGCGCCAGAACATCCGCCTTGCCCTCCAGGGGATGATGGACGCCGGGGTGACGAGTCTCAAGCTGGAGACCATCGCCACCGGCAGCTCGGGCGACCTGGCCTGGGAGCGGGCCCGGTACACGCTGTCGATGACACCCCCCGACGGCGCTCCCGTGCAGGACACCGGCAAGTCTCTCGTGGTGTACAAGCGCCAGCCCAATGGCCAGTGGCTGGCCATCGTGGACATGTACAGCAGCGACCAGCCGGCGTAGTAGCGTCGAGAGCGCTGAACACGGGGCGGGGAAGGAGACGGACGGGGAAGTGGCCGCTGCGGGTCGAGGCGATGCGAGTGGCCCACGGTCAACATGCCAGGAGGCATGGCGGGGAAGGAGACGGACGGGGAAGTGGCCGCTGCGGGTCGAGGCGATGCGAGTGGCCCACGGTCAACATGCCAGGAGGCATGTTGAAGATGAGGAGGCACGACATGGCGAAGATCCTCCGATGCAACGATCTGATGCCCGGGTGCAACTTCGTCGCGGAAGGCAAGGATGTCGCCGAGGTGATGGCCAAGGGAGCGGAGCACGCGAAGAAGGATCACGGGATGGCGAGCATCCCGCCGGAGATGATCCCGAAGGTGCAGGCGGCGATCCGCGACAAGTAGCGAGCGGTGAGGGGCTGCGGGGGCGGGGTTCGCTCCGAACCCCGCCCCCGGTCCCGCACTGGCGGCGGGCGCCGGCGCCCCCGCCGCCATGGACGCCCCAGGCGCCGCAGCCCCCTGTTCTTCCTTGCGCCCGGCGCCGACGTCGCCGGCGTAGACCCCCTGGACTGGGCTCGGTCACACTGACGCCCTGCCAGGCGCCGCGAGGCCTGGCCGGGACGCGCCCGACGCGGTAGAGTGGGGGTGCCGGACCGGAGTCAGCCGCGAAGCACCTCCCCCAGCCGCGAGAGGAGAGCCGCGCCATGCCATCGAGCGACGTGCTGAGGATCGCCAACTGCAGCGGCTTCTACGGAGATCGGCTCTCGGCCGCGCGGGAGATGGTCGAGGGCGGCCCGATCGACGTGCTCACCGGCGACTATCTCGCTGAGCTGACCATGGCCATTCTCTTCAAGAGCCGGCTCAAGAAGCCCGAGACCGGCTACGCCACGACCTTCCTCGCCCAGATGGAGCAGGTGATGGGGGCCTGCCTGGACCGGCGCATCCGGGTCGTGGCGAATGCGGGCGGGCTCAACCCCGCGGGCCTGGCCCAGGCCCTCGGGGGCGTCGCGGCCAAGCTCGGGCTCACGCCGCGCATCGCCCACGTGACGGGCGACGACGTGCTCGGCCGCCTCGGGGCCTGGCAGCAGGCGGGGCATCCGCTGGCCCATCTCGACCGCGGCCGGCCGCTCAAGGATCTGAAGGCGTCCGTCGTCACCGCCAATGCCTACCTCGGCGGCTGGGGGATCGCCGAGGCGCTCGCGCGCGGGGCCGACATCGTCATCACCGGGCGGGTGACGGACGCCGCGCTGGCGCTGGGGCCGGCGGCATGGCGCTTCGGGTGGAAGCGCGATGACTGGGACCGACTCGCGTCGGCCATCGTGGCGGGGCACATCATCGAGTGCGGCGCCCAGTGCTGCGGGGGCAACTACGCCTTCTTCCAGGAGGTTCCCACCTACGACCGCATCGGCTTCCCCATCGCCGAGATGGCCGAGGACGGCTCCTTCGTCATCACCAAACACCCGGGCACCGGCGGGCAGGTCTCCGTGGGGACCGTCACCGCGCAGCTCCTGTACGAGATCGACACGCCGCGCTACCTGAACCCCGACGTCACCGCGCGCTTCGACACGATCCACCTCGCCGCGGAGGGGCAGGACCGGGTGCGCGTGACGGGCATCCGGGGCGAGCCGCCGCCGCCCACGACCAAGCTCTGTCTCAACTACTTCGGCGGCTACCGCAACGGCCTCACCTTCGTCCTCACCGGGCTCGACATTCCAGAGAAGGCCAAGCTCATCGAGGACACCTTCTGGAAGCTGGTGGGCGGCCGGGAGCGCTTCGCGGAGACCGCCGTGTCGCTGCTCCGCTACGACCGCGAGGATCCGGACAGCAACGAGTCCGCCGTGGCGCACCTCAAGATCACGGTGAAGGACCCGGATGCGGCGAAGGTGGGGCGCGCCTTCAGCAACAAGGCCATCGAGATGGGGCTGGCCCACTACCCGGGCTTCCACATGACGGCGCCGCCCAGCGAGGAGACGGCCTATGCCGTGTACTGGCCCACGGTGATCCCATCCCCGCTCGTGGAGCAGGAGGTGCACGTGGACGGCGAGACGGTGGCGATCCCGCCGGTCCTGCCGCCGGCCGATGCGCCGGAGGTGCGCCCGCCCGTCCCCGCGCTGCCGCCCGCGCCCACGGGCCCCACCACGCGCGCGCCGCTGGGCCGCGTGATGGGCGCCCGCTCGGGCGACAAGGGGGGCAACGCCAACGTCGGCGTGTGGGCGCGGGAGGCACGGGCCTATGCATGGCTGCTCGAGACGCTCACGGCGGACCGGGTCCGGGCGCTGATGCCCGAGGCGCGCGGCCTCGTCGTCGAGCGCCATCCGCTGCCCAATCTCCTCGCCCTCAACTTCGTCATCAAGGGGTTGCTCGGCGAAGGGGTGTCGGGGTCCACGCGGAGCGATCCCCAGGCCAAGGGGCTCGGGGAGTACCTGCGCGCCAAGGTCGTGGAGGTGCCCGAGTCGCTGCTCGGATGAAGCTCGTCTGCTGGAACGTCAACGGCATCCGCGCCGTCTGGAAGAAGGGCTTCCGGGACTTCCTCGAAGCCGAGCAGCCGGACATGCTCTGCGTGCAGGAGACCAAGATCCAGCCTGACCAGCTCACGGACGAGCTCCGGACTCCGGCCGGCTACCGCTCCTACTGGAACGCGGCGGCGAGGAAGGGGTACAGCGGCACGGTCACCTACACCCGGGACGAACCCGTCCGGGTGTCCACGGAGTTCGGCTCCCCCGTGCTGGATGCCGAGGGGCGCATCGTCCACACCGAGCACCCCGACTTCCATCTCTTCAACGTCTACTTCCCCAACAGCGCCATGGGACCCGAGCGCCTCCGGCACAAGCTCACCTTCTACGACGACTTCCTTCGGCTCTGCGAGTCGCTCCGCCGGCGCGGGAGGGGGATCGTCATCTGCGGAGACGTCAACACGGCGCACGAGGCCATCGACCTCGCCCGGCCGAAGGAGAACGCGGCCACGCCGGGCTTCCTGCCCGTGGAGCGCGCCTGGGTGAGCCGCCTCGTTGCCTCCGGCTACGTGGACGCCTTCCGGCTCTTCACCAGCGAGCCCGGGCACTACACCTGGTGGGACCTCAAGAGCGGGGCGCGGGCGCGCAACGTCGGCTGGCGCATCGACTACTTCTTCGTCTCCGAGGAGCTGCGCGAACGCGTCCGCGCCGCGACGCTCCTCCCCCACGTCCAGGGCTCGGACCACTGCCCGATCACGCTCACCCTCGAGTGAGGGGGGCGGTCAGCGGAAGAGCGCCTCCCCGGTCCGGCTGAGCATCGGCACGCCCCGGACCTCCTGGTCGAAGAGCGGCACCACCGCCCGCACGCTGCCGTCGAACTTCTCGCGGATCGTCCCGAGGTGCTCGTCCTGCATCTGCATGCGATTGAGGACGAACTCGGGCACCTGGCTCCCCATGGCCTGGCGGTCGAGGACCATGTTCACGATCACGCCGCCGACCGGGATGCCGAAGTCGTGGAACCAGCCGATGAAGCGGGTGATCACCGCGATGGGCAGGGCCTCGGGGAGCGTGACGAAGAAGAACGCCGTGCGGGCGGTGTCGGTCAGCAGCTGGCGGGCCTGGCCCATCCGCGTCCTGAACTGCAGCAGGTACGCGAGCAGCGGGTCCTCCTCCTTCTTCTTGGTGAAGGAGAGCATCTCGCGGAGCGTGCGCGCCTCCTCGCGGGACTTGAGCATCTTCTCCACCCACAGCGCGTACACCTTGGACATCCCGAGGAGCCGCCGGGCGTTGGCGGTCGGCGCCGTGTCGAACACGTAGACGTCGTACTCCCGCTTCAGCATGAGGTCGACCATGTTCTCGAACATGGCCGACTCCT
The DNA here is from genome assembly GCA_016188005.1 of Candidatus Rokuibacteriota bacterium. Classification (NCBI taxonomy): domain Bacteria; phylum Candidatus Rokuibacteriota; species Candidatus Rokuibacteriota bacterium. Next base: position 20,010 of record JACPIQ010000052.1, read on the forward strand.
CGAAGGCGGGGTTCATGGTGGCCGACTCGACGAAGTCGTCGGCCTGGGTCTTGATGTCGGCGAACTTGAGGAACCACTGGATCTTCTCGCGGATGTCCCGCTTCGAACGCTCGATGGTCTCGCGCGTGTCGATCTCGTAGGCCCAGAAGTTGGGGGCGCCGCTGACCTCCGTGTGCCCGCCGGACACATCCTGCCCCAGCAATCCCGACAGGCTGTGCACGGGGTTGGTCGAGGCCAGAAGCGTGCGCCGCCCCTGGCCGCTGAGCCACAACGCCGTGGCGCCCGCCATCACGGTCTTCCCGACGCCGCCCTTGCCGCCGAAGAAGACGAACCGGAGATCGGGGTGCTCCTGGAGATACCGCCGCATGGAGGTGGAGATCTCGAGCGTCGCGCTCATGAGCGCCCTCCCTCGCCGTCGGCGAACAGCCGATGGGCCAGCCGCTCGATCATCCCGAGGCCGGTCACGTCGCGCTCCATCTCGGGCACGTAGGCCAGGACCCGATCGCCGAACGCCTGCTTGATGGCGCCCAGGTACCGGTCCTGCATCGCAATTCGGTTCTGGAGGTAGGCCGGGGTGCCGGGGCTGCGCAGCTCTGGCGGCAGCACCCGGTTGACCACGTAGCCGGAGATGGGCACGTCGAACTTGGCGAAGAGCGCAGCCGCCTTCTGGGTGTCGAGGATGATCATCTCCTCGGGCACCACCACGAAGAAGAAAGCGGTGCGGGTGCTGTCGGTGAGGATCCGCGAGGAGGCGTTGATCCGGTCCTTGATGTAGTTCAGTTCCTTGAGGATCTGGTCCTCCTGCACCGTCTCCTCCCGCCGCATGGTGGCGGCGACCTGATCGTACTGCTGCATCTCCTCCCGGAGCTTGGTGATCTTGTTGATCCACTCGTCGTAGACCTTGGCCATGCTGAGGTAGTAGAGCGCGTGCCCCAGCGGGACCAGGTCGTAGATGTAGTAGTCGTAGTCGCCCTGGACGATGATGTCGACCACGGCGTCGAAGATCGCGCTCTCCTCCATGGCCGGCTCGGCCGAGGCCGCGGCGATGTAGTTGTCGATCTCTTCCGGCACCTTCTCGAAGCCGTACATGTCCAGGATCTTCTTGCGGATCTCCTCCTGGTACTCGCGGATCCTGCGGTCCGCATCCACCTCCTGGGCCCAGAGGTTGTCCATGATCTTCACGGGGCCCTTGCCGAAGATGTCCCGCTGGAAGATGTCGGAGAGGCTGGCCTGGGGATCCACCGAGAAGAGGAGCACGCGCTTGCCCTGGCTGGCCAGCCAGAAGGCGCTGGTGGCCGAGAGCGTGGTCTTGCCGAGCCCGCCCTTGCCGCCGAACATGATGTACCGCCGGTCCGGTTGACTCTCGAAGACGGTCTTGAGGGCCATGAGACGCCCCTCAGCCGAGCACGTCGGTGACGTCGCGCTCGCGCAGCATCCGCCGCTTCCAGGACGCGATCTGAGGCGTGACGTACGGCAAGAGCCGCAGCGAGTAGTAGGGCGGCAGGATCGGGATGCCGAGCAGGTCGCCCATGGTGATGAGGATGAACAGGTGCTCCATGCTCGCCCGCGTGCGCACCGCGTGGCGGGTCATCTCGTGGGAGGACATCCCATAGACGATGTCCTTGAAGACGCTCAGGAACCCTCCGCGCTTCTTGCCCGGGACCTCGTTCGCCATTGTTCTCTCCGTCCTAGAGCCCGTGGAGATCGAACTCGTCCTTTTCCCAGAACTCCCTCCGTCGCGCCACGTGCCGTTTCCATGTCGCGACCTCCGGCACCACGTACGGCAGGAGCCGCAGTGAGTAGATCGGCGGCAGCACCGGCACGCCGATCAGGTCGCCGAACGTCACCACCATGAACACCGCCTCCAGCTCGTGACGCATCTCCACGGCGTGTCGGGCGAACTCGTAGCCCATCAGGCCGTGGAGGAACTTGGAGGCGGCCTCCGTGAGACTCGCGAGGCGTGCTGTCAGGCTCCGGGACATCCGTTCCGGCGCCGAGGGACTCTCGTGGCCCCCCGGCGCCCCGTCCGCGACACCGTCCTGGGTCAGGCCCGCGCGGCAGCCGGTCGGGGCTGCGGGGCGGGCTGGTGGCGGTAGCGCTGGAACGCCCGCCACCCGTCGATGCCGATGATGATCGCCGCCGCCACCAGCAGCAGCGCCACCAGCACCATGAGGCCGGACCCGATGACCGGGATGACCCGGCCCGCCGCCATGTTGGGCTGGTACACGTTGAAGTAGATGTTGCTGGCCGTCACCACGAGGGCGGCCAGCGTGGTGAGGTACATGAAGATGGCCGGCAGCCCGGCGTACAGCCAGTTCTTGCCGACCGACGCGAGCCACACGGTCACCAGCAGCAGCGACAGCGCGGCCATGAGCTGGTTGGCGCCGCCGAACAGCTGCCAGAGGTACACCCAGGTGCCCGTCAGCACCAGCAGGATGGCCAGCGCGATCGACACGAGCGAGGCCACGTGCTGGTTGCGGACCGGCGGGATGGCGTCGCCCAGCCACTCGCTGAGCGTGACCCGCTGCACGCGAAAGATGAGCTGGGTGACGACGAGCACGATGACGATGAACGCCGCGAAGGCCAGCGACGTCGCGTATTCCATGGGCACGCCCCAGACGCTGATGAAGCCGCCCAGCCCGGTGGCGAAGGCGGCGACCGGTGCGCCCTTGGCACCGACGGAGACGGCCAGCAGGGCCAGCAGGCCCAGCAGGAACTCGGCCAGCATCGAGCCGCCGCCGACCGGGAGCATGTCGGCCTCGTTCTCGATCTGCCGGGCGGTGCCGACCGCGCCGAACAGCGCGTGCCAGCCCGAGATGGCCCCGCACGCGATGGTGACGAAGAGCATCGGCCAGAGCGGCATCATGCCGGACGGGCCGAGCTGCGGGTTCCAGCCCTTGAACGCCGGGATCACGAACCGCGCCACCTCCGGCTTGACGAAGCCGGCGACCGCCGCGCCCACCAGGCCCAGGACCATGGCGGTGGCCGTGATCCAGAAGCCGACGTACACCACCGGCTGGGCCATGCGCCAGATCGGCAGCACCGACCCCGCATAGCAGAACGCGCAGATGGCCAGCGCCCAGAAGAGGAGACTCGGCATGATCTTCGCCTCGGCCCCCTTGAAGTTGGCCAGCGTCGGGTCGAAGTAGGTGACGATGGGCGCGCCGCCGAAGAGGCCGTTGAGGCCCCCGTTGAGCGTCCTGAACAGCGTTTCTGTCCAGGGGCCGGCGAGGATGGCCACCATCGTGATACCGACGGTGAGGAGCGTCGCTCCCACGAGCCCCGTCCGCCACCGATACAGCATCTGGCCCAGGAGGAGACCCATGGCCGTGAGCACGATCACGCCGAACTGGGTCCGCGGCTGCGACTCCAGCACCGTCGCCATGATGCCCGTGAAGGCGCCGGCCACCAGCAGCAGGTAGAAGAAGATGAACACGAAGAGGATCGTGCGCGTGCGGGGAGAGACCAGGCGATGGGCGATGGCCGAGAGGCTGTTGCCCTCGTTCCGGACGGAGATCACGATGGCGCTGTAATCGCTCGCCCAGCCCATGAAGGACACGCCCAGCACCAGCCAGATGATCGACGGCAGCCAGCCCCAGAGACTGGCCGCGACGATGGCGCCCACGATCGGGCCCGCCGCCGCGATGGACTTGAAGTGATAGCCGAAGAGGATGTTGCGGTTCGTGGGCATGAAGTCCACACCATCCATGTACAGGGTGGCGGGAGTCGCCCGCTTGGGATCGGACTGGATGACGTGGCGGTCGATCCGCCGCGCGTAAAGCGTGTACGCGAGGTACACCGTTACCGCCCCGATGATGACCGCCAGTAACGTGTTCATCCCGTCTCCTTCCAGTGCGAGTTGGAAAGTCAGGGCACCGTCGAGGGAGGCTCCGTGGTTCTCACCCTCCTTTCGTGGGTCCGCCCGACCCGGCCATCGCGCCCGCCGACCGGCCCGCGGCGAGCTGTGCCGAGATCAGAGCGTCCACCTCGGAGAAGTCGAGACGGACATACGGCCCGCTGCCGACCTTGAAGGCGGGGTACCGGCGAACGCGGCCGAGGAGGGACTTGAAGAAGCCCTCGATGGACGCGGCATCGACGAGCCGGAGGGACACGCGCGGGCCGAACTTGGCCGGAAGGGACTGGGCCCACTCCGAGAGCCGATGAAACTCCTCGTACAGGTCCTCGGGCAGGCCGGTCTCGAGCTGGTCCTGATGCACCTTGCCTCCCAACCCGGCCACCCGCCAGGTCACCTCGCAATGCGTTCAGTGCTGGTAGTGGGTGGGGACATAGGCGATGACCTCGATGGGGACCATCGGGCCGGACGGATCAGGGCGCAGACCCATAGCTGCACCTCCACGCTCCCTGGACCCATCCCGTCCCGAGAGCGGCGCTATTATACCGCCAAAGCCGGGACAAGAGGGTCCACCCGGAGGGAGGCCCATGCGGCCCGAGGACTGGCAGGCTCTGGACGACGACGGGCTCGAGCGCCTCCTCGTCGAGCGATGGCTCTACCGGGGCGCCATGCTGGCCGTGATCTTCATGTCCGCCGTGATCGTCACCTGGCTCGGGGCCCGCGGTCTCAGGGGCCTGGTGGATCAGGTCACCGTCGGCGTGCTGGTGGCCCTGGGTCTGGCCGCCGGCGCGGTGGCGTTCACGATGCGGCGGCAGGACCTTCGCATCCACCTCGAGCTCCGCCACCGGCGGACGTCGCGCGGGGGCTAGGACCGCCCCCCCGCGCGCTCGGGGGTCGCGCGGGACGAGCGTGGTAGACTCCGGGGCGTGTCTCGATCCGCCGACATCGCCATCATCGGCGCCGGCATCGTCGGGCTCGCCACCGCGGTCTCGCTGAGCGAGCGGCATCCCCGCGCCCGCCTCGTCGTCCTCGACAAGGAGCCGCGCGTCGCGGCCCACCAGACCGGGCACAACAGCGGTGTCATCCACTCCGGGATCTACTACAAGCCCGGTTCCCACAAGGCCCGGCTCTGCGTGGAGGGCGCCCGGCTCATGACCGAGTTCTGCGACGCCCACGGCATCGGGTACGAGCGGTGCGGCAAGGTCATCGTGGCCACCGACGAGTCGGAGCTGCCGCGGCTCCAGGCGCTCCACGAGCGTGGCACGGCCAACGGCGTCCCGGGCCTCCGGCTCGTCTCCGGGGAGGAGGCGCGGGCGCATGAGCCGCATTGCCGGGCGGTGCGCGGGCTGCTGTCGCCTGCCACGGGGATCGTGGACTACACGCAGGTGGCCGAGGCCATGGCCGGGCTGATCGAGAAACGCGGCGCCGAGGTGGTCACGGGCGCCAGGCTCACCGGCGCGCGGCGCGGCGCGGCGGGCTTCGTGCTCGAGACGCCGGCGGGCCCGATCGCGGCGCGCCACGTGGTCAACTGCGGGGGGCTCCACTCGGACCGCGTGGCGCGCCTCATGGGGGCCGCCCCCGATGTGCGGATCATCCCGTTCCGCGGCGAGTACTACATGCTCCGTCCCGAGCGCCGGTCCCTGGTCCGCGGGCTCATCTATCCCGTCCCGGACCCGCGCTTCCCCTTCCTGGGCGTCCACTTCACGCGGACGGTGCACAGGGACGTGGAGGCCGGTCCCAACGCGGTGCTCGCCCTCGCCCGCGAGGGGTACTCCATCGGGACGGTCCGGGTGGGCGAGGCGCTGGGCACCTTTGCCTATCGGGGGTTCTGGGCCATGGCCCGGCGCTACTGGCGGATGGGGGCCTACGAGCTCTACCGCTCGCTGAGCAAGGGGGCCTTCGTCCGGTCGCTCCAGCGGCTCGTCCCCGACATCCGGGCGGAGGACATCGCTCCCGGCGGCGCCGGCGTGCGGGCCCAGGCGGTGAGCCCGGACGGATCACTCGTGGACGACTTCAAGATCGCGCTGACGCCGGGCGCCATCCACGTGCTCAATGCGCCCTCGCCCGCCGCCACCGCGTCCATCGCCATCGGCCGGCACATCGCCAGCCTGGCGGCGGAGCACTTCGGTCTGTAACAGGCCGCTGAAAAGGGCCCATCTGCGGAGGTACGGCGCCCTCGGCCGCACGCTCAACGTGGCTCGCTCACGCTCGCCCAGATCTCCACATCCGCTCACCTCGCCTCCGGCTGCGGCTCGCCAGGCGGCGTACGCCTCGCGTGCGGCCGTCGGGCGCCGCCTCGCATCTGGACCCTTTGATCGGCCTGTTGAGGTCTTCCCGCGACTCGAGTAGCCCTCAGGGCCTGGGGGCGCGGGCCTCGGCCTCGCGGATCCGGGTCTCGGCCTCGCGCGCGCGGTCCTCGGCCTCCAGCATGCGCGTGGCCAGCTGGCGGATCAGCGCCAGCGCCAGCGCCGGGTTCGAGCGCACCAGGTGCTCGAGCCGGTTGGCCGGGATCAGCATGAGCGTGACGGGCTCGGCGGCCACGGCGTCGGCCGAGCGCGGCGCGTTGCGGAAGAGCGCCAGCTCCCCGAGCAGGTCGCCCTTGCCGAGCACGCGCAGCACACGCTCCTCCGTACCGAAGCGCCGCCGGATCTCGACCTTGCCCTCGTGCACCATGAAGGCCTCGCCGTTGGCGCCGTCCCCCTCGCGGAAGATGAAGTCGCCGGGCTTGAAGGTCCTGGTGGGCACGTCCCCGATCTGACGGCTCATGCCTTGCCCTCGTGGTGTAGAATGGCCCGCGGTGCCCCCTATGGTACGCCGATTCGCCCTCTCCGCGACACTGCTCCTGGCCTTCGCGGCGGGCGCCCCCGGAGCGGCCCAGGCCCAGAGGAGCCTCAGCGTGCAGGAGGCGCTGCTGCGCGCCAAGCCCGCCGTCGTGCTCGTGATCGCCGAGGTCTCCGCGGAGGTCACGCTCGACTGCGGCGGCGGGCCCACCACCATGACGCCGCCCGCCTTCCGCGAGACGGGCACCGGTTGGTTCGTGGACGGTCGCGGCTGGATCATCACCAACGGGCACGTGGTGCAGCCGGCGCACACGCCGCCGCGCTGGCTCGTCAACCAGCAGGCGCAGCGCGCCGTGACCACGGCCTGCCTGCCGAAGGCGCTCCAGCGCCAGGGGATGACCCCGGGCGAGCGGCCGGAGCTCGAGGACGCGATCAAGCGCAAGCTCCTCGACCGGGTGCTGCCGACGACGAAGGTCAAGCTCACCCCGCAGGTGTCGGTGGTCATCTCGAGCGGTGCGCGCTTCAAGGCCGAGGTGAAGAAGTACAGCCCGCCGGTGAGCAACGATCCCGGCGCCATGTCGGGGCGGGACCTGGCGCTCCTGCACGTGCCCGGCGCGGAGTTCCCCGTGCTGCCCCTGGCCGACTCCAAGGTGGTGCAGATCGGCGACCCCGTCCACATCCTCGGCTTCCCGGGCGTCGTGCTCTCCCACGAACTGCTGAACAAGTCGGCCGGCGTCGAGGCCTCCGTGACCAACGGCGCCATCTCCGGCTTCAAGCAGGACGTGGCCAACCAGCCGGTTCTCCAGACGGACGCGCCCGCGGCCTGGGGCAACTCGGGCGGGCCCGCGGTGAACCAGAAGGGGGCCGTGCTGGGCGTCCTCACCTTCGTGTCGCTGGCGCCGGGGCCGGAGGGCTCCATCGTCCAGGGCTTCAATTTCGTCATCCCCGCGAACGCGGTGCGCGACTTCGTCAAGGACACCGAGGTGAAGCTCGAGGGGAAGAGCAAGTTCACGGAGGCCTGGTTCAGCGGGCTCCGCGAGTTCTTCAGCGACGACTGGAAGGCCGCCGCGCGGCACCTCGAGCAGGCCGACGCGCTGTTGCCGAACCTGCCCGACGTCAAGCGGGTCCTGGCCGAGGCCCGCGAGAACGTGAAGAACCCGCCGCCGCGGCCCTTCCCGTGGTTCTGGGTGGCCATCGGCGTGACCCTCGTGAGCGGGGCGGGCTATGGCACCCAGTTCGCGCTGCGCTGGCACAAGAACCGCTACCGGATCCAGCCCTCGGAGGTGATCCGGATGCTCGAGTCGGGCAAGGCGCCCACCGTCCTCGACGTACGCAGGACGGAGGTCTACGATGCGCTCCCGCTCAAGATCCCGAACTCGGTGCGGCTGGCGCCCGAGGAATTGTCGAGCGGCGTGGGGGGGCTCGAGCTGGACACCACCCGCCCGGTGGTCGCCTACTGCACCTGACCCGACGAGGCCACGAGCGCCCGTGTGGCGCGGGACCTCCGGAAGCTGGGATTCAAGGACGTCCGGATCCTCAAGGGCGGTCTCGGCGCCTGGACCAACGCGGGGCTGCCCATCGAGACCCGCTCCGACATCTCCGCCGTGGGCCTCGAGCTCTACAAGGCGCTGGCCAGCGGCAACGTCTGAGGGGGTGCCCGAAGGCAAGAGGGGGAGGCCCGTTCCCGAGCCTCCCCGGTGCCTTCCCGGAACGCCCAACGGCGTTTCGGGCCCACTACGTCATGCCGGGCCCCTGTGGGGCGACCGGCGGCGGGCTAAAAAGCCCGTCCTCAGGTAGTTGGGACTGCCTGGCGATTCCACCTTCCCCCTCGCCCCAGCGGTTCGCAAGCCTCTGGTGGCCGGGGTGCGTCAGCGCCCCTGCGTCACGCCTACGAGCACCCCGTGGTGGTGCCGAAGGTGACGCATGCGACACGGGACACCCCTGGTGCCTCTGGTGGCGCTCAGGTCCAGGAGACCACGCCATCCCTCGTGGGTGCCGGGGACATGGGAGACGGGGCCGGCCGTGAGAACACGGACATTTCACGGACAGTCCGCTGCGCCGGAGCACCAGGTGACCCCCCGCCAGTTCACCGCGCGCCAGGGTTGGGCAGCCGCCAGCGGGCGGGGATGACGACCTTCGGTCTGAGTGAGCGGGCCAAGACCGTCCGCCTCGAATCGGCAGCGGGGGGGTCCTTGGGAGTGGCGGCGAACCGTGTAGGTTCTGAGGGTCCGCTTCACCGTGAGTCGGTACTCCCTGTAGGACTTCCAAGCGGCATCGATCAGCGGTCCTCGCTCCTTCCAGTGCTGATCATAGATCGCGGGATCGATGAGGTCTGGGTAGAATTTCAGCTCCCCTTCACGGAACGCAAAGAAGTGTGCCGCGACGAAGGCGTCAACAGCGCTGAGGGCATGCACCAAGGCGAACGTCCGCTTGTGAAGACGTCGGTGAAGGTACCTGTTCTCCACGAGCCTGAAGAAACGACAGAACTTCCCTACCCGGAGAGCGTCCTGGAGTTGGCAGTGCCCGTTCCAGACGTCGGAGTTCAGGAACGCATGGAGGAACTGCTCATCGATGAGGCGATCCGATGCACGAAAGATCTTCAAGTCGTGCTCGGTACCACGGCCAGCGAGAAGGCGCGTCGCGAGGGAGTATCGGAAGGCAAGCACAACAGCCAGGGCAGTACCGAGGACCAGCACCAACAACTGCAAGAGGGGAACGGACTCCCGGAGGGGCTTCACGTAGGGCGACAGGAACTCGGTCCAAACGCCGGCAATGGCATCAAGTATCGTTGCCACAACGCTCCCCCTTCGCGGTGAGCATTCTAGCGCGACTCGTCCTCCGACGGCCCCACGATTCCGGGCTTTGGCCCCCGCCCAAGGCCGTCCGTGCCCGGCCCGGTGATCCTGGCAATCGGAGCGCGCGCCCCGCCGGTAATCCGTCGCCACGACGGCGCTACATCGCGAATCGGTACGGGGACGACGGGCTAGCATCATGGGCTCGACTCGTCCTCCGGCCCCTGGGCCGGCCCCCGAGTCCCCCTACCGATTTTGTAGCCAAGCAGGGGGCTGGCGACAACGGGAACGTCGTAGCAACGGGGCCGGAGCCGTGAGCGCCCCAGGTATCATCGAGTTCATCACCGACCCGGAATTTCTCGGGCTGACCCGATCCGCCGCGCAGGAGACGCTGCCGCAGGCGATCTACGGACTGCCCGTGTCCGACCATCACCTCGACCGTAGCCGCCTCTAGGCGGGCTGCCAACGGCCTTCAGGAGGTTGCGGGGACCGGATGGGCGCCTTCAGCGGATGATCGACTTGGCGCTTCGAGCGCCGTTGGCGGAGTGCACGTCGAATCTGTGGGGGCTGGCCCGCCGCAGCCTGGGCTCCTGTAGCCCCTCCTGATGAATGACGGCGGGGCGGTGAGCGCGCGCCGTGCCGGCCGCCCCTCGGGGCAGCGCTCCGCCCCGGCCCTCTCAGAAGCCCAATGGGGACCTGTTGACAATCGCCTACGGGAACACCTAAGGTTTCCTCACGGCCCTGTGTCACGGCCGGTGGGTGCTGGGGGCTGGCGTTGTTCCCCGACAGAGAGCGATGGGACGCGCGAGGAGGGGGCTCATGCTTCGATCAATGGCCGCCCTGTGGTTGTCAGCAGTTCTACTCGGCCTGCCCCCCTTGGCCAGTGGGGCGGACGAGGAGCCGGTAGATATCGACGCCGAGGTCGCGCGGCTCACGCAGGACCTCGCGGACGCGGGCATCCGCGGGGCGCAGTGTTTGGAGGCGGCCCGCGCCAGCAGCACTTATGCCAGCTCATCAAGCTCAAGTTCCTATCGGAGCGACTCCACCTCGACATTCGACACGACGGACAGGACGAGGAGGTCTCGCCCCAGCGCCGGAAGCCGGGCAAGGGCGAGCACGTCCACGAGCACGTATACGAGCAGCGGCAGCGGGTCCAGTCAGGGCAGCTATTCCAGCAGCCTCTCTCCGACGCCGCAGATGCGGATCACGGGCTGCCGCGAACAGGCCAACGGCTCTCGTCAGATAATCCGAGCCTCGACCCAGCACGCGAAGACGGACCCTGCGGCATTCGCGGCCATTGTGCGCGTGAACCGGGTCCAGGAGCGGAAGCTCCGAGCGCAGCAGGCCGCCGCACTTGAGCGGGCGCTCCTCGCCGTGCGCCAGGACCTCGAGGCCCTCATGTCGGCTTCGCCGCCTTCGATGGGGATGGAGGTGTTCTCCGGTCGCCTGGAGTCACTAGAGCAGGGCGTGCGTTCCCTGTCGGGAATGGTCCCTTCGGACGGCACCGGCCCGCAGATGGTCGAGACGATCCAGCGGGCAGCCAGAGCGTTCCGCGCCGCGCGGGATCGCTGGTCACAGGGCGAGGGGCAAGCGGAGGAGGTGGCGAGGCTCGAGCATGAGATCAAGGAGACACGGCAGAAGCTGGCGAGCCGGGAGTCCTTCGTGGCGCGCGCGGAACTCGACGCGCACGAACATAACCTGAAGCAGCAGAAGGGCCACCTCAGCCGCTCGACCCGGCAGAGCGAGGCCGCATGGCGCGATGCAGTGCCGGCAGGGAAGGCGGCATTCGCCAGCCTGGGGCGGTAGGGCCGCCTTCCTCCACTTTCCCCGCCCGCCGAGCTGAAGGGGTTTGGCTCGGGCCGGCCGTCGGGCTGGGAACGTTCATAGGGGTGGCGGGGACGGGTCTGGTGACCCCAGGGCTGGGGCTGGACCCGGGCCATCCGGGCGACCCCTAGAGCCTCTTGACTACCCTCCTCAGGATTGGCCAGACTCACGCCACTGCGTGTAGACTGGATTAGGGGCGCCGACGGGTGCGGTTTGAATGGGATGCTGCGAAGGCAGCGTCGAACCTCGCGAAACACGGTGTTTCATTCGAAGAGGCGAGCACGGTGTTCGGCGATCGGCTGGCCACGACCGTCCTTGATCCGGACCATTCCGTCGGCGAGGAGCGTTGGCTCACCACGGGGCTGTCGCGCGAGCGCAGACTCGTGATCCTTTGGCATACGAACCGAGAGGAGACGACAATCCGCATCATCGGTGCGCGGTTGCCCACACCCAGTGAGCGGAGGACCTATGAGTCAGGACAATAGCCAGGACGAGATGCGGCCCGAGTACGACATTCGAGGCGGAGTGCGGGGGAAGTACTTCGACCGGTACCGCGAGGGGATGAGAATCGACGTCCCGCCGACGCCCTTTGTCATGACCGCGAGCGGCGTCAACGCCCTCCAAGATGTCGGCATCTCGCGGAGCCTTCCGGGTTCCCCCGCCCAGAGCCTAAGAATCGAGATCGCTAAGGCCACACCCATCGCGCCCAACCCATGAAGGTCCGCCTGCTCCTCGCCCACTCTGCCGAGGTGCAAAATAGCTTGCTCTACGCACTTGGCGCCGGCTGGACGGCGATCGGTCCTGCCCCCTCGCCATTTGCCATCGCGGCAATCGTTGAAGTGGCCTGGGACGAGACCAGCCACAAGCACCGGCTTGAGATCGTCTTCGAGGATGCGGACGGTCAGCCGGTCCTCGCCTCGACCTTAGCCGGCGAGGAGCCGTTCCGGATTCCCGCCGAATTCGAAGTAGGGCGGCCACCGGGTGCCGTTCAGGGCACCTCTTTCATCATGCCGATCGCTTTGAACATCCCACCGATTCAACTGCCGGCCGGGCGGCAGTGCGTCGTGAAGGCGTGCATCAACGGCAACGTTCTCGATGAGCTCTCCTTCGTCGTTCGGCCAGCGCCACCCAGCCGTTAGCCCCTACCCTGCCGGCGGCATCCCCCGGGGCGTAACCGGGCGCCAGGGCCGCTCCGATGGCGTTCGCTACGGCGCGCTGGACCTTCGCCCGCGTGGCGGCTCTCATGCGATGACAAGCCGCGATAGCGTCTGGGCGGCGAATGGGCGCCCGTTCCTGGCGAGGACACCGCGCTCGGCGAGGGCCGAACCCAGGGCCCGGAGGCTCCGGCCGGACGCCAACACCCGGATCTCCGTAAGTGCTGCTTGCTCCTGGGGCTCCGGCTCGACGTGGAGCCCATCCGACGCCAAGCGGCAGCCGTAGGGCACATGCCGGCTCACGCGCCGCCCCTGGCCCTTGAGCCGGTCTAGCACGTCGCGGGTCTTCTCGGAGATCAGCCGTCGGTAGTGCTCGGCCATGAGACCCTCGACGCCAGTCACCAGGAAGCCTGCTGATGTGTCCACCTCGATCCGCCCTCGCCCGACGACGTGGAGTTCGACGCCGCGCCGGGACCACGCCCGGAGCGCGTCGAGCATCCCGGCCAAGTCCCGAGCGAAGCGGTCGAGGTGGCCGACGACCACGCACCGGGCGCCGGTGGCGCGGACGCGCTCCGCGAGCCGTTCGAGGCGCTCACGTCGGCCACCGCGCACGCCGTCGTCCGACAAGATCTCCGCGAGGCTCCAGCCCTGAGCGCGGCAATAGTCCTCGACCTGGGCGCGCTGAAGGGCTGGTACGCGATCAAGGGGATTTTCCCGCGCCTGACCGCGGCCGTTGGCCAACACCGCGCGGTCGGCGTGACGCCGGAGACGCTGCTCCGCTACGAGCTGGTCCTACGCGAGGCTGGGCTCGCGCCGGCGACCCGGCAGAACTACTTCTGGGTCCTCTAAGGCGGCCTTCAAGCTCGGGGTGCGCCATCGCCGCATGGCCCTGGTGCCCGAGTTCCCGCGGCTGGCGCCGCCGAGGAACACCCGACAGGGGTTCGTGGAGCCCGGGGTCTTCGCCGAGATCCTGCCTCACCTGCCGCTCATCGGGCGGGAGATTGCCGCGTTCGCCTACGCCTCCGCGTGGCGCCAGGCCGAGGTCCTCGGCCTCACCTGGGATGTCGCGGCCCGGCGGGCCCAGGAGATCCGGCTGCCGGACACCAAGAACGGCCGCCCCCGCTTGCTGGCCCTGACGGGCGAGCTGGCACGGGTCATCGAGCGCCGATGGGCGAGCCGGGTGTGGAGGACCGGATGGTTCGGTGGGTGTTCCACCACCGGGGCGGCCGGCCCGTCGCCCCCACCTCGCTCCGTAACTGGTGGCGGGAGGCAGCCGCCGCAGCCGGGCACCCGGGGCTTCTCTTTCACGACCTTCGGCGCTCCGGCATGCGCAACATGATCCGGGCCGGCGTGACGGAGCCCGTGGCCATGTCGATGTCAGGGCACCAGAGCGCGTCGATCTTCCGTCGGTACAACATCACGTCGGTGGACGACCCCAGGCTGGGGAGACGGACAAAAGGCGGACAATTTGCCGGTGGTGTGCTCCGTAAGTGTCCGCCATCTCAGGAACACCCCGTGGTGGTGCCGCAGGTGACGCACTTGAGGCAGGTGCCGTTGCGCACCATGGTGAACTGGCCGCAGTCACCGCAGGGGTCGCCCTCGTAGCCCTTGAGGCGGGCCTGCTCGGCGGCGGTCATCGTGCGCGCCTCCGCTGCGGCGCCGCTGCCGCCGCTCACGCGGGCCGCCGCCCGCGCGGGAGCCGGGCGCGGGG
>JACPIQ010000053.1 GCA_016188005.1 Candidatus Rokuibacteriota bacterium
CATGGAGATTCTCTCCGCTCGCCCCCGGGCATCCACTATTGGATGCGGGTTCGTCGACGATGCGACTGTTCAGGCCGAGCGCGACCACGCGGTCGCTAGTCTAGCTAGGTGTCGGATTGCAAGACCTGACCCCTCACTCGCGGCAGCACCTCGCTGGCCAGGAGCTCGAGCTGGTCCAGCCCCCAGTGGAGGGGGTTCAGCACCACCCACTCCGCCCCGCCGAAGGCAGCGAGCTTGCGCCCGATCTTCTCGGCCAGCTCCTCGGCCTCGCCCACGAGATAGAACTCCTTCCAGTACGGCAAGTCCATCCCGGAGTAGACCTGGAAGTGGGGCACGGCCACCTCGGGGCGCTCACCCTTCCTGAGCACGTAGACGAAGTTCGAGTACACCTTGCTCATCTCCTCCGGCTTGCGGCCCAGCTCCCCCATGAAGCGCTGGATCTTCTCCCAGTCCCCGCGGACCATCTCCGCCGTGGAGGAGGAGTGCGGGACCCAGGTCCTTGCGTACTTCGCGATCCGGCGGAGGACAGGGTCGACGGTGGCGACGGTCTGGGCGTAGATCTTCTCCGACGGCTGGGTGCCCCCGCCGATCCAGATGGGTGGGTGCGGCTTCTGGAGCGGCTTGGGGTCGATGCTGAGATCCTTGAAGCGGTAGTACCGCCCCTGGTACGTGACGTTGTCACCGGCCCAGAGCGCCGTCACCGCCTCGAGCATCTCGTCCATGCGCCGGCCGCGCTCCTTGTGAGGCACCCCCATGAGGGCGAACTCCTCCTCGTGCCAGCCCACGCGCACGCCCAGGACGCTCCGCCCGCCCGAGAGGAGGTCCAGCGTCGCCCACTCCTTGGCGAAGTAGGCCGGGTTGCGGAGCGGCAGCACGAGCACCATGCTGCCGAGCCGGATCGTGCGCGTGACTCCCGCCAGCGCCGAGAGCAGCGCCAGGGGCTCGAGCCAGGTGCAGGCATAGGCGGGGGGCGTGAGGAGCAGGTGATCGATCGACACCGCGCACTCGAAGCCGAGGTCCTCGGCGCGGCGGAGATAGGCACCCATCTCCGCGAGCGTGGCGGTCCGGGCGCCGAGGGCGAAGCTGGGAAGCCTGAGCCCGAAGCGCATGCGCGTCACCTCCCCTGCCGGGGGCTTGGCGCGAGGCCACCCGGGGAATCTTTGACCAGCAACGCCCCCTGCCGGGGGCTTGGCGCGAGTCTGCCCAGGGACCCTTTGACCAGCGACGCCCCCTTGCGGGGGCTTGCTATGAGGAGGCTGCGCATCTTCATCTCTCCATCCCGCCTGAACGTCGATGACTTCGGACGGTAGTTTGGCCTCTTCGCGCCTGCGGCGCTCATCGGAGGCCGTCCTCCTTCTTCGCTTCGGCGACGGTGAGGCCGCCGACGCGCGCGTGCGGCCTCCCGCCGTCGGTGACGACCAGCGCCACGAGGATCTCGTCGGCGCGCGGCGCATCCGCCAGGCGCACCTCCATGGCGTCGAAGTGGGTGCGGACGAAGGCGGCGTCCTTGTAGTGGAGGGGAACGTCGATGGAGGCGCCCGGTCCGCCCAGCTTCTTCGCCGAGGGGATGATGGCCTTGCCACCGCCCACCGCGGCACGGAACGGCGTGCCGAGCGTCGGGTGGAGGATGGCCGCGGCATGCTCGTACTCGCCCCGCTCGCCCACCACGGCGGCCTTGCCATAGGAGTGCACCGGCGCCCCGAGGGCGGCAACGGCGCGACGGCCCAGGAGGTCGCCCAGCTCCTCACCCGTCTTGATCAGCTCGGCCAGGTCCTCGACGAAGCGCCCCGCGAAGGGGTTCTCGATCACGGCCACCGCCGCGACCTTCCTGACGGGCCGGGCCGCCGGCTTGCCGCCGTCCGCGACGATCTCCTCGATCACCGTCACGAGCTTCCGGATCCTCATGGCATCGCTCCTCTCAGTGGCCCGCCGCCGCCGGACCATGCCCCTTCACCACCTCGGCGGCGCGCGCTGCGGGCGGCGTGTTCCGGCTGCGCCCGATCCGGATCTGCCCGTCGATCAGCACCATGGAGATGCCGAAGAGGTCTCCGGCCCGGAGCGCCTCGAGCGCCGTGCGCCCGACCGAGCCCGTCGGCGCATCCACGATGCAGAGATCGGCTTCCCGCCCGGCGGCGATCACGCCCACCGGCAGGCCGTAGACGCGCGCCGTGTTCCCCGTGGCCATGCACACCGCGTCCTCGGGGCTCACGCCGCCCAGCGAGGCGAGGTGGGCGATCATGCGCAGGATGCCCAGCGGCACCACGCCGGTCCCCGAGGGGGCGTCATTGCCGATGATGATCCGGTGGAGCGCGCGTGCCTCCTCGGCGCGCCTCAGCGTGTGGAGCGCCGTCTTGCCGTTGCCGCAGTGGACGATCTCCAGCGCCATCTCCGTGGCCACGAGCGAGTCGATCTCCCGCTCGCTCATGGAGGTGGTGCCGCCGTTGATGTGCCCCACCACGTGCGGGGCCGCCTCCAGCACCACCTCCGCGCCGATCGGGTTGCTGCCGGCGATGGAGGGCCCGCCCGTGTGGATGGTCACGGTCATCCCGTGCTTCCTGGCCCAGCGCACCATCGGCGCGGCATCCTTGCCCGTCCTCACCGAGCCGAGCCCGATCTCGCCCACCAGCTTCACGCCGTCGCGGGCCAGGTCGGCGAAGTCCTCCTCCACCATCCCCAGCTCGAGGATGGGAGCGCCGGCATGGACCTTGACCCCCGCCGGACGCAGGTTGGCGTAGGCCTTGGCCGCCACGACAGCCAGCGCCTTGAGCCCGACGATGTCCCTGGGGCGGCCCGGCAGGTGCACCTCGCCGGCCGAGATCATGGTCGTGATCCCGCCGTTCAGCCCCGAGTCGATGAAGTCCATGGTGCGCTGGCGCGGGGTGAAGTCGCCGAAGACGGGGTGGCAGTGGGAGTCGATGAGCCCCGGGATCACCGTGCTGCCGCGGGCGTCGATCACGGCATCCGCCTCCCCGTCGAGCCTCCGGCCCGCGGCGGCGATCTTCCCGTCCTGGACCACGATGGAGTCGCCGTCCAGCAGCGGCCGGGCGATGTCGCCCGAGACGATCTGGCCGATGTTCCGGATGAGCGTCTTCATGGCTACCCCTTCGCCTGATACGTCACGGCCATGCCGGCCGCGGCATCGGCCTGGATCCCGTAGGGCGGCGCCGGGTAGCGGAAGCCGTTGCGCGAGAGCGCCGCCAGCCCCTCGATGGCGCCAGGCAGGAAGCGTGGGGGCAGGGCCATCAGCAGCTCGTCGTCGGCCACGCCGCCGTAGCGCCGCTCGGCGTAGCACGGGATGGTGAGCGCGGGCTCGCCCGTCTTGAGGGCCTTGCCCCAGGAGTCGG
The DNA here is from genome assembly GCA_016188005.1 of Candidatus Rokuibacteriota bacterium. NCBI lineage: Bacteria > Candidatus Rokuibacteriota > Candidatus Rokuibacteriota bacterium. Next base: position 3,345 of record JACPIQ010000053.1, read on the forward strand.
CGCAGGCCGACTCCCCCACGGACGTGAAGTGCATCTTGCGGTAGCCCGTCCACTGCAGCCCGTTGATCAGGAAGATCATCTGCCCCGGCGTCCCGTACACGAGGCAGATGTCGGGGGGCGTGAGCCGTCCGGCGGTGAGCGGCGAGACCGCCATGGCGCGGTACCGTCCATGGGGAACCACGTCCATGGCCTCCTGGTGCCCGCGTGCGTCCGCCTCCGTCTTGTACCAGACCCCCGTGATCCGCCGCCCCGAGCGCCACTCCTCGTCCTGGGGGTGGAGCCCGATCACGGCCCCGCATTGCGCCCCCACGAGGTCGTCCACCGTGATGCCCACGGTCCAGCCCAGCTGGCGCGCCTGGGCGACGATCTGATCGGTGGTGTGCTTCACCTTCGGCCGGCGGATCTTCGGGATGGCCTCCATGTCCTGCACACGCTCGAAGAGCTTCATCCCGATCGGGATGGAGCGCAGCCGCAGGTACTGGTTGAGCCCGTTGACGATCGCGTCGAAGTCGTAGGTCTCGGCGGTCATGGCGCGTTCTCCTTGCACCTGGGATGACGATCACGCGAGGACTCGCCCGGCGCCGCGGATCGGGCACGCGACGGGGGCGAAGGGGCGCCGGGGCGGGCGAAGGCAGGGACCGCGAGGGCAGCGCTTCCGCTAGGACGGCTCCTCCCCGGGGAGGACGCGGGCCTCGAGCCGCAGGATGCGCCGGTCGACCCGGGCGAACTCCTGATGCATCTCCTCCCTGAGGCGATCGTGCTTCCGGTCCAGCGTGAGCACACCCTCGGCGACGAGCCTGACCTCCGACCTGAGACCCTCGGCCACCACGTCGAAGTGGCGGCGGGTCTCGGCAGACTCGGCCTGCACGTCCTGGCGAATCCGGCCTTCCATGCTGTCGGCATACGTCCGGCTGCGCGCCTCGGCGCCCGCAATCGTCTGGGTGGTACCCTCCAGCAGCCGCTGCTCCATCGCGTCAGCGTAGGCGCGGCTACGCGCCTCGGCACCCGCAATCGCCTGGGCGGTACCCTCCAGCAGCCGCTGCTCCATCGCGTCGGCGTGGGCGCGGCTGCGCGTCTCGGCATCGGCGATCGCCCGGGCCGTCCCCTGCAGCAGCCGCTCTTCCATCTGGCGGAGCCGATCGCGGCGAGGCTCACGAGGCATGGACCATCCTGTGCCGGCCACGTGGCCCGTGTCAATCGTATCCGTGCTGATACCGCGGGAATCATCTCCCCCTGGGCAACGGCATCCCCGTCGGAGCGCTCGACATTCATGCGCGGTGCTCGGCGCGACGATTCTGTCAGATGGGGCCACGCCCCGCAAGCCGGCCGCCGCGACAGCTGCCCGCTGCGGGCCCGGGCGCGGCTGCCCGCTACCTCCGGACACCGAGGTGCCGGAGCAGCACCTCGGGCTCGGCGGCGAGTGCGGCGGGCGTCGCCTCGCGCACGACACGGCCCGTCTCGAGAACGGCGATCCGGTCTGCGACCCCGAGCGCCGCGTCCACCTTCTGCTCGACCAGGAGGATGCCGACGCCGCGCCCCTTGAGCGCCACCACGGTCTCGAGCAGGCGATCCACCAGCGAGGGCATGAGCCCCTCGCTGGGCTCGTCCAGCAGGAGCATCGCTGGCCGGGCGCAGAGGGCCCGTGCCGTGGCCAGCATCTGCTGCTCGCCCCCCGAGAGCGTCCCGGCACGCTGGCGCAGCCGCTCCCGGAGCGCGGGGAACAGCGCGAGCACCGGCTCCAGCGTGTCGACGCCCCCGGCCCGTACCAGGAGCCCCATCCGCAAGTTCTCCGCCACCGTGAGGTGCGGGAAGAGGCGCCGGCCCTGTGGCACATAGGCGATACCGTGGCGCGGGACCTCATGCGCGGGGAGGCGGCCCAGCTCGGTCCCGTCCAGCGCGATGCGGCCGGAGCGCGGGCGCAGGAGCCCCATGATGGCCCGGAGCGTCGTCGTCTTGCCCGCGCCGTTGCGGCCCAGCAACCCCAGCACCTCGCCCGCCCCGAGGCTCAGCGAGACGTCCCGCAGCACGTGGCTCTCGCCGTAGTAGCAGTTGACACGGTCGAGGGTGAGCGTCATCGGCCGAGATAGGCCCGCTGGACGTCGGCATTCGCCTCGATCTCCCGCGGCGCCCCCTCGGCGATGATCCGGCCGGCATCCATCACCGTCACCCGGCTCGCCAGCTCCAGGACCACGGCCATGTTGTGCTCGATGAGGAGCACCGTGGCCACGCGGGCCAGATCCCGCACGAGCCGGCAGAGCACGCCGATGTCCTCGGGCCCCAGCCCCTGAGTCGGCTCGTCCAGGATGAGCAGCTCCGGCCCGAGCGCCAGCGCCATGGCCACTTCCAGCGCCCGCTGATGCCCGTAGGCCAGCGCCCCGGCCTGCTGGTCCCGCAGGCCGCCGAGCCCCACGGTCTGAAGCGCGGCCTCTACATCGGCGGCCACGGCCGCGCGGTCCAGCCCGAGCCAGTCCACGAGCCGTCTCAGCCGGCGCCGCTGCGCCGCCAGCGCCACGTTGTCCCAGACGGACAGGCGGCGGTAGATGCTCGTGACCTGGAAGGTGTAGACGATCCCCAGATTGGCCCGATCCCACGGCCCGAGCCCGGTGATGTCCCGCCCGCCGAAGAGGACGCGCCCCGAGGACGGAGCGAGCCGGCCGCTGATCAGGCTCACCAGCGTGGTCTTGCCGGCACCATTCGGGCCGATGAGAGCGCGCACCTCGCCCAGGTGGAGGCGGAAGTCCACGGCGCTCACCGCCTCGAGTCCGCCGAAGCGCTTCGAGAGCCCCCGCGTCTCCAGCAGCGGCGTCACGGGAGCCACGGCGCCCAGCGGCGGGGGATCGGCCCGGCGCCGACGACTGTCGTGGGTATCCGTGCGTGCATGTCTCGGCGGCTTGCTGCTCAGCGATAGGCGTCCTGGCGGTGGCGCACCGCAACGACGTCGACCACCTTTGCGCCATCGTCTACGCCGTAGAGCACGCGGTACTCACCGACCCGGATACGCCACAGCTTCTCCTCGCCCCGCAGCTTCCGACACCCAGGAGATCGGGGATCATCCGATAGCCCCAGGATTCTCGCCCAGAGGCGAGCCACCAGGCGCGCGTCGAGCGCCTCGAGCTCGCGCCGGGCCGATCGGGCGAACGTGATCTGGTAGCGCGTCACCTCGACGCGCCCGGACGCAGCTTGCCCGCCTTGATCAGCCTCCGCTTCACCCTCTCGAGGGCCTCTCGCGGTTCCCCCTGCCGCCGGCGCGCCAGGGCCCGGTCGAAGAGGTCCTCCCACAGGTCTCGATTCTTGCGCAGGTCGATGACGACGCCCGTCGTGCGGCCGCTCTCGTCCACCACGAACTGAACGCCTTTCACAGCGTCACCTCCCGTCGGAGCGAACCCCGTGTGCGCATCGCCTGTCCCGTGCCGCCGCAGCCAACGCCAACGGCAAGCGGCCGGCCGCGGCCGCGCCGCCCCGCGCCCGTGCGCGCCGAGGCATGTTCCAACACTATCACTCTGTCGGCAGCCTCTGGCTGGCCGTCGTCGCTCAAAGTCGGAGGTCGAGCCCGGCGAATGGCACCTGCCGCGATGTCGTGGCCAGGGACCGGCGACCGAAGCGCTTCGAGAGCGCCCGCGTCGTCAGCAGCGGCGTCACGGGAGCCACGGGGCCCAGCGGGCGCGGATGCCGCCGACGATGCCGGCCGGCGCCCAGAGGACCATGACGATGAGGGCGGCGCCGACCACGATGAGGTAGCCGGTGGTGAGGGCGCTGGCGAGGTCCACGAGATAGGTCATGAGGAGCGTGCCGACCAGCGGCCCCAGCGTCGTGCCGGCGCCGCCGAGCAGCGTCCAGAGCAGGGGGTAGATGGAGTAGAGGATGCCGCCGAAGGTGGAGCCCACGTAGGAGAAGAGGAGCGTGTAGGCCGAGCCCGCGACGGCGGAGAGGAGGCCCGAGACGACCACGGCGAAGAGCCGGCAGCGCACGGTGTTGTAGCCCAGGAGCCGCGTGCGCTCCTCGTTCTCCTTGAGCGCCACCAGCACCCGGCCGGCGGGGGAGCTCGTGAGCCAGAGGCTCGAGAGGAGACAGCCCGCGAAGACGACGAGGGCCGCGTTGTACTTCACGGCGGGGTGCGCGAAGGCGAGGCGGACGCCGGGGAGGTCGAGGCCGAGCCCCGAAAGGATGAACCCCTGGTCGCCGCCCGTCACGTCGTTGAAGTAGAGCGTCGCCAGGTTGAAGGCCTGGGCGAGCATCATCGTGACGATGAGGAAGGCGGGGCCGGCCGTGCGGAGGGTCACGAGCCCCACCGCCGCCGCCACCAGGAGCCCCGCGACGATGCCCGCCAGGAAGCCGGCGCCGGCGCCGAAGCCCCAGTGCTGGATCGTGAGCCCGGTGCCGTACATCCCCGCGGCGAAGAACATGGCATGCCCGAGGCTCATGAGGCCCGTGTAGCCCAGCAGGAGGTTGTAGCCCACCGCGTAGGCGGCCAGCACCATGACGCGCGCCACCATCCCGTGGTGGAATGGTGGAAGGACGAGCTGGAGCGCGGCCAGCAGGGCGAGCACGCCCAGGTGGAGCGCCAGCGCCGGGCCGCGCCGCTCGCCGCTCACGCCACCTCCTCGCCGAAGAGCCCGCGCCCCCGGACGGCCAGCACGAGCCCCACCAGCAGCGTGGCGACGATCTTGGCGAGGGTCGGCGAGAAGAGCACCGAGATCACGCCGTCGGAGAGCCCGACGACCAGCGCCGCCACGAGCGTCCCGCGGAGGCTGCCGAGCCCGCCCAGGATCACCACGACGAAGGACATGAGGAGGGCGTCCAGCCCCATGAGGTAATGCGCCTGCTGGACGGGGACGATCAGCGCCCCGGCCGCGGCGGTGAGACCCGCGCCCACGCCGAAGACCAGGGTGTAGACGCGGCCCACCGGCACGGCGAAGGCCTGGGCCATCTCGCGGTCCTGCTGCGTCGCGCGCATCTGGAGCCCCAGCGTCGTCCGCGACAGCGCCGCCCAGGTGGCGAGCAGCAGGACGGCGGCGGCGGCGGCCACCACCAGCTTGTAGCCCGAGTAGCCGAACCACGGGAAGTCCACGCGGAAGTAGATGGGCGCCTCCACCGGCCGGGCATAGGGCCCGTAGGCGGTGAGCACGGCCTGCTGGAGGATGTAGAGCAGCCCGACGGTGGCGACGATGGTGCTCTCGGGCTCGTAGCCGATGCGCCGGAGCACGAGGCGATCGGCCAGGACGGCCACGCCCGCGACGGCGACGGGGGCCAGGAGCAGCGCGAGCAGGAAGCTCCCCGTCAGCGTCGAGACGTACCAGGCGACGATGGCCCCGAGCATGAAGAACTCGCCGTGGGCCACGTTGACGATGCGCATGACGCCGAACACGAGCGAGAGGCCGAGCGCGGTGAGCGCCAGCACCAGCGCGCCCACGGTGCCCTCGAGGAGGGCCAGGAAGAGGTGGGGCCCGAGGCTCACGCCGGCACCCGCGCCGGGGAGGGCGTGTCGAGCGCGGGCTTGGCCCGCGCAAGCGAAGCGGGAGGCTCGAAGGGGGCCGGCGAGGCCCCCTTCGACGTTCTACAGCGGCTGCTTCGTATAGTCGGCCTCGGGCGTGTACATCGAGTCCTCGATCGCGGTCCGGTGGATCACGCTGAGCCGCCGCTTCTCCACCTTGGAGATCAGCTGCTGGCCGAAGACCTGGTGGAGCCGCCCGACGAACTTCTTCGGGCCCTGCGGGTGCTCGAGGCCCTCCGGGAAGGACTGGAAGCCCTCCAGCGTCTCGATGAGGGCCTTGTAGTCGCCGGGCTTCCTGTAGCCGCTCTTCTCCACCGCCTGCTTGATGACGAAGAGCGTCGCCCAGCAGCCGAACATGTGCGAGGCCGTGGAGACGTCCTTCGGGTCGGCGACGCTGGCCCCGCTGTCGTTGATGCCCACGCGCTC
>JACPIQ010000054.1 GCA_016188005.1 Candidatus Rokuibacteriota bacterium
ACGTCCGGCGGGGGGACGATGGTGAACCCGACCCCGGCAGTCCCGGAGTTCCCGGCCCGGTCGCGGGCCTGGATCTTGAAGGTCCAGAATCCGTCGGCGAGGTCCTGCGCGGGCGTGAAGGTCACGAGCGTCCCCCCCTCCCCCTCGTTACGCCCGCCGGAAGGAGGCGGGCTACTCGGGGCAGGCGGGGGGAGAGGGGAGAAGGTCAGAAGCCCGGTTACGTCCAGGGCGCCCGTCTTCCCCTCAAGGGTGGCGAACCACCCCGCCGGATCTAGTCCGCTATATGGTTCCCGCACCTCGGCCACGAACGTGGGTCGCCGGTCCGGGATGGCGGCGCCGCCGGGAGGGGTGGGCGGCACAAACAGGATCGACGGCGCCGTGCCGTCGGTGCGGATCGAGATCGGGTCGCTCGCGGGGGAGACGTTCCCCGCGGCGTCGATCGAGGCGACCGTGAGGACGTGATCGCCGTCGGTCGCCAACGCGAGCGAGAATAGCCAGGGGACGGCGTCGCCGTCCCCCTCTCCCCCGGCCCCACCCGCCGAGGGGGGAAGGGGAACCACGAACGTGGCGACCAGCGTCCGGGCGTCGTAGACGGCCAATAGTGTCCCCGCCTCCGCCGTGCCCGAGAGCGTGACGAGCGATCCCAGCCAGGTCTCCGGCGAGGGGGCCGGTGAAACAACAGTGGGGGCGACGGGCGGGGTGTCGTCGACGAGGATCGTGACCGATCCCGTGGGGCGGGCGTCCTCGCCCGCCCCGGGCGTCGGCGGGCACGGCGGCGCCGGCGGGGACGCCTGCGCCACCGTCAGGGTGACGAGGCCCTCGCCGCCGGAGAGGCGGAGACCCTCGATGGAGAGGGCGCCTCGGGAGGGGGGATCGATGAGAAAGAGGGCGCCGTCGGCGTTCAGGCGGGGCGCTCCACCCGGCGGCGCTTCCGCGGCGCACTCCAACGGCGCCGGTGCGCCGCGCCCCAGCAAGAGGGGACCGGTGAACCCGTCCGCGAGGAGGTGCTGCGCGTCACGACCCATCACCGAGAGCGTGAACGGGGTGTTGCTCCGAACGGCCCGCAGTGGCGCGGGCGGGACGCCCGCGCCACCCCCGCCGGCGCCGCCCCACGGGGGGAGGACCGCCTGCAGGCGGAAATCGACGATCGGACCTGCCGGCGGCTCCGGATCGGGCGGCGATCCGGCCAGATCGATCGTGAGGAGCGATCGCGCCGTCGAGTCGGCCGGGATGTACGCCCGCGCGCCGTTGCTGGAAAGCGCCATGTCGGTCGCCAGCGCCCCGAGCGGGATGCGCGCGAGCACCTGATGCCGCGTGGGGCTCGCAGGATCGCTGTCCACTACGGCCAGCGTGTCGATGCTCAACCGCGACTTCTCGTCCACGAGGCGTTCCACCACGCAGAGGCGGCGGCCGTCCGACGTCAGCCGGATGAGACTCGGCGAAGCAACCGCCAGCGTCGCAGTCTCCGCCCCGCTCCGAAGATCGATCGTCGCGACACTGGAGGAGAAGCCCCATCCGTAGGCCTCCGCCCCACCCGTTTCCACGGCCAAGTCCCGGTACGTGCGCGCGGCGGTAAAAACAGCCAACTCAACGCCGCTCGCCGCGTCCCACACGATCAGTTGCGGAACGGAAGTCGGTTTCCCCGTCTCGGGGTCGATCGGCCCCTCGGTTACCACGCTCCCGTACAGCCGGTCGCCCTCGGGCGACAGCGCAAACGCTATTGGCTCCGTCACGGCGCGCGAGATCAGGGTCGTCACCTGGCGGGACGCCGCATCCATCGCCGCGATCGTGAAGCCGGAGGGCGGTGCAAACCCGTGAAGATAGACCCGATCCCCCGCTGGAGAGACAGCAAACGGCCTCGCGTCGCCGGAGAGCGGGACGACGGCGATAGCGTCCCCCGTCGCCGCGTCGTAGACCCGGAGGTCGTACGCGGCGATTCGCCGGTCCGCGGTCCCGATGGCGACTTCGCCCCTCGTCGGGATCGCGAGGATCCCCGTCACCGCCGCGTCCGGCGCCGGATTCGGCACGATCGTCCGCAGCACCGCGCCGGTCTCCGCATCCACGATCATCACCGACGGCGTGACGCTCCCGTCCGAGTTCTTCGCCGGTTCGAGCGTCACCCAGATCCGCCCCGCCTCCTCCGCGAAGGCCACCCGCTGCGGCACGGCCCCGAGCGAGACCCTCGAAAGCACCGTAAACGGCGGGGCGCCGCCCGACGGGTCCACCCCCACGGCGAACTGCGAGAGCGAAGCGCCCGAAGCGGAGAGCGCGTAGCCG
>JACPIQ010000055.1 GCA_016188005.1 Candidatus Rokuibacteriota bacterium
CATCGGCACGGAGGGCGGAAGGATCCGGCTCGACCGTGGGCGGTGTACGCGGTGCGGGCAGTGTCTCGAGGCGTGCCCGGCCGGCGCCCTCCGGCTGTTCGGCCAGCCCATGTCGGTCGAGGAGGTCGTCCGGATCGCGGAAGAGGATAGCGTCTTCTACGCCCGCTCCTCCGGTGGGATCACGGTGAGCGGCGGCGAGCCCTGCCAGCAGAGCCGCTTCGTGGAGGCCCTGCTCCGGACGTGCCGGGACCGCGGCATCGGCACGTCGGTGGAAACCACGGGCCACGCCGAATGGGAAGACGTCGAGCGGGTGTGCCGGTACGCGGAGACCGTGCTCTACGACGTCAAGTCCCTGGACTCGGGCAAGCACAGGGCCTTCACCGGCGTCCCGACCACTCTGATCCTGCAGAATCTCGGCCTGCTCGCGCGCGCCTTTCCCGCCACGCCGATCGTGGTCCGGACGCCCGTCGTGCCTGGCTTCAACGACACCGTGACGGACATCGCGGCGATCGCGGAGTTCCTCCGCACGGTCCCAACCGTTCGGTCGTACGAGCTGCTGGCCTACCACGGCTTCGGCGAGGGCAAGTACGCTCAGCTCGGGCGCCGCTACCCCCTCGGCGGGGTCACCCCGCCGCCAGAGGAGCGGATGCGCGAACTCCGGACTGTCGCGGCCCGGGTCGGCTGACCGGGTCCGGCGGCCCCGGCCGCCGAGGAGCGCGCGGCCTCCGCGCCGCTCGCCGGGGAAGGCCACGCGCGCGGCGGCACCCCTTGACGTCTGACCGGCCGGCACCAGACGCGGCGGCGCCATGTCGCCGGCGAGGACACGATCCCGGCCGCCCGGTGTGCTGGCCAAGGACACTCGGCTGTCGTCAGGGGGCGGCTCGTGCTAGGATGCGCTGGCACGCGACCGAGCGCGCGCTGATGGCCGACGACACCAGATCGATAGGCGTCCTCCTCACTGACGCAGCGGGGCAGGTCAGGTTCCAGGCGGGATCGGCCGGTCTCGCGGCCGTCCAGGCTGCGTTGCTCGTTCGCTCCCCAGCGTCCGGGAGCCCGCTCTACGCGATCCACGCGGGCGACGCCGCGTATGTCGTCCTCCGGCTCGCCACAGGTGACGGACAGCTCTTCCTCGTCCACCCGGAGAGCGAGCGAAGTCCCCTCGTCGACTTCATCACGGGCGTTGACTTCGCTTTCGAGATCCTGAACCACCTGCTCAGCAGCCCGTACGAGGCAATGACCGTGGTCGATGCGGAGGGCATCCTCCGCTTCATGAGCCCCGTGCACGAGCGGTTCTTCGGGCTCCGTCCGGGCGAAGCGGTGGGAAAGCCGGTCACGGAGGTGATCGAGAACACGCGGCTTCCGGAGACGGTGCGCTCGGGCAAGGCCGAGATCGGGCACATCCAGGAGATGCGCGGGGTGAATCGGGTCGTGAGCCGGATTCCGATCCTCCGCGACGGGAGAGTCATCGGCGCGATCGGCCAGGTGATGTTCAAGGGGCCCGAGCAGGTGCATCAGTTCAGCCGCCAGATCGAGCAGCTCAAGGCTCAGGTGGCCTACTACGAGCGGGAGATCGCCAACCTCCAGAACCGCCCGTACGGGCTGGACGAGATCGAGGGCGAGTGCGAGCAGATCCAGCGGCTCAAGGCCATGATCCTGAAGGTCGCGCCGATCGACGTCCCCGTCCTCCTCGTCGGCGAGAGTGGGACCGGCAAGGAGCTCGTGGCACACGCCATCCACAACCTCAGCATGCGGCGAAGCCGCCCGATGGTGTCGGTCAACTCGACGGTGTTCCCGGTGAGTCTCGTCGAGAGCGAGCTGTTCGGGTACGAGGCCGGCGCATTCACTGGCGCATCGCGCCACGGGCACAAGGGCAAGTTCGAGCTCGCCGATGGAAGCACGCTCTTCCTCGATGAGATCGGCGACATGCCGCTGGACATCCAGGCGAAGCTGCTCAGGGTCGTCCAGGAAGGCGTGTTCGAGCGCGTGGGAGGCGGCCGTCCTCTGCGCAGCAACTTCCGGCTGATCACGGCCAGCAACCGTGACCTCGAGGCCATGGTGAGCGAGGGGCGCTTCAGGCTGGACCTCTACTACCGGATCAGCGGTGTGACCCTGAAGCTCCCGGCGCTCCGTGATCGGGTCGGCGACATCCCGATCCTGACGCACAATTTCCTCGAGCGATACGCGCGTCGTCACAAGACCTCCGTCCGGTCAGTGCACGCGAGCGTGTTCGAATACCTTCGCGAGCAGCCGTGGCCCGGGAACGTACGCCAGCTCCTGCACGAGGTCGAGCAGGCGCTCATCTTCTGTGATTCCAGCCAGCTCACGGTAGGTGACTTCCGGGGCACGCCAGCGGCGGCATCGGGCATTCCCCCCGCCTCAGGCGAGGCGAAGGGGAGCATGAAGCAGGCCCTCGCCGACGTGGAGGCGACAATCATCCGTGAAGCCCTGGCCCGGCATGGCGGCAACAAGAAGCGGGTGGCCGAAGCCCTCGGCATCTCTCGATCGCATCTCTACAAGAAGCTCGGTGAGGGCTAATTAGGCGACTCTCGCTCACCCCCTCGGCGTCCGTCTCGCGCGCGGCCGGCTGCAAGATTCCTGTTGACTTCCCAGAGAGCGGCACTTAGCTTACGCGCATGCGGCTCTCAAGTCTCGGGAACCAGTTCCCACAACGTGGGGGGGCCGCGTGAGCAAGACAATCGACAAGGGCATCCTCGTCCTGTCGACATTCACCGTGGATCGGCCGCGGTTGACCTTCGAAGAGCTGTCGAAGCTGACGCAGATGCCCAGCAGCACGCTGTACCGGTTCTTGAACGGGCTGCTGCGCAGCGGATATCTCGTGAAGGACCCGTCGACCTTGAGTTACGGTCTTGGACCCGGTGTGCTGCGCCTCGGACGGGTTGCGGAGGCGGCCCTCGACGTCAGAAGCGCCGCCATCCCCTGGATGGACCGGTTGCGGGACGAGACGGGCGAGACGATCTATCTCTCGGTGCGCATGGGCGCGTCCCGTCTCTGTCTCGAGAGCCGGGAGCGAGAGGGCAGGGGAATCAAGTTTTCGATTCGGGCCGGGGAGACGAGCCCGATCTACGCCGGCGCATCGGGCAAGGTGTTGCTCGCCTACCTGCCGGACAAGGAGGCCCATCGCATCCTGGGGCAGGCGAAGCTCGAGAAGCTGACGCCGCATACCGTGACCGATCGCCGGGCGATCATCCGGGAACTGGCCCTGATCCGGTCCCGCGGGTACCACTACACCGAGGCCGAATACAACCCGGGCGCCTGGGGGCTGGCCGCGCCGATCTTGAATACGCCCGGAATCGCGGCGGCGTCGTTCAGCATCTCCGGTCCCCTCTACGCCGGCGCCCGGAAGCCGGCAGTGGACAGGCTGTTGTCTCTGCTGCGGGCCGCGACGAGGGATATCTCAAGGCGGCTGGGGTACACGGCATGAGGGGCCTCACCCGTCGATTGAGCGCGATGCTCGTCGGCACGCGGTTCGAGGACCTGTCGCGGCACGCTGGGGATGCGGTGAAGCGTTCGATCCTCGACACGCTCGGGTGCGGGTTGGCCGGCGCGGGTGTTGCCGAGTGCGATCTCCTGATGGAGTCACTGACGCCGATGGGGAGTGCCCCGGTGGCCACCGTCGTCGGTCGCCGGCTGCGGCTGGCCAGCCCCTTTGCGGCCATGGTCAATGCGACCGCGGCCCGGGCTCTCGATATGGACGATCTCTTCGAGCCGGGTCAGACGCATGCCAGTGTCGCGGTCGTTCCGACCGCTCTGGCCGTCGCCGAGATGCTCGATCGCCCCCTCAGCGGGCGCGAGTTCATGACCGCGACGACCGTCGCCGTGGATCTGCTGGCGCGGCTGTCAATGGCTCCTCACCGGGATTCCAACGAGACGGGCCTCTCGCACAACTATCACTGTGGTGTCTTCGCCAGCGCGGCCGCGGCGGCTCGCTTGCTGGGCTGCGATGAGCGCGCCATGCAGAGCGCGCTGGGGCTGGCGCTCGGCATGGCGGGCGGGACGCGCCAGCCAAACCTCGAGGGGGTGCCCGCCGTCCGCGTCCAGCAAGGCTGGGCGGCCCACGCCGGGGTGATGGCAGGCATCCTGGCCTGGCGCGGAGTCGGTGGGCCCGCAGAGGTGTTCGAGGGGCATTACGGGTACTTCAACGTCTACCACCGCGGCGAGTACGCTCCGGAGCGCCTGGTGGCCGGGCTCGGGGAGCGCTTCGCGGTCGAGGACCTCACGGTCAAGTTCTATCCCGCCTGCAAGTATGCGTACGGGGCGGTCGAGGCGATCTTGTCGCTCCAGCGCCAGCGAGTGTTCGACAGCACGAGTGTTCGCCGGGTGCACGTCCGCGTGCCGGGTGCCAGCTACGTCGCCGTCTGTCAGCCGGAGGATCGCAAACGGGCGCCGGCCAGCGCTCCCGAAGCGCTCTTCAGCCTGCCATATCTGACCGCCGCGGCGCTCGTGCGCGGACGCCTGACGCCGGCGGAGCTGACGCCAGCGGCGCTGGCCGACCCGCAGGTGCTCGACTGGGCTCGCCGTATCGAGGTCGAACGAGATGACGGCCTCGCCATACCGCCCGATGCTCTGTCGTCGGCGGTGGTCCAGGTCGAGCTCACCTCCGGGGAGCGCGTCGAGGAGCGGATCATCAGGACCGTCGGGGATCCCAGGCGCCCGCCGCGGTATGACGAGATCGAGGAGAAGGTGAGGGTGCTGGTGGACGGCGCAGGCGGGCGAGACGTCGCGGACGTGAAGACGCTGGCCGGTACGGTCGCGGCGCTCGATGAGCTCCCGGACGTGCGCGAGCTCGCGGGCCTCCTGAGGGGCCGGTGATGCGGAAGGCGCGAGGCACCGTCGAGGTGTTCGCCGACCGATGCAAGGGGTGTGACCTCTGTGTCGTGTTCTGCCCGCCTGGCGTGCTCCGCCTGTCCGACAGAGTGAACGTCGTCGGGTACCGGTACGCGGAGCTGGCCGACGCGAGCGGGTGTACGGGCTGCGAGATCTGCGGTCGCATCTGCCCGGACCTGGCCATTCATGTCTACCGTGAGCCTCGCCGGCAGGGGGTCTCCCGTGGGTGAGCGGCGATTGATGATGTGCAATGAAGTCGTGGCCGAGGCGGCGATCGTGGCCGGCTGTCGCTTCTTTGCGGGGTATCCGATCAGCCCCGCCACCGAGGTGCTCGAGTACATGGCGCGCCGGATGCGGCAGGTGGGGGGGACCTGCATGCTGCCGGAGAGCGAGATCTCGGCGATCAACATGCTCATCGGCGCGTCGGCCACGGGCGCTCGGGTCATGAGCGCCACCTCGGGACCAGGCTGGGACCTGATGCAGGAAGGCGTCCGGGAGATGGCGTTTCTCCAGCTCCCGTGCGTGATCGTCGACGTGTCCCGAGCGCCCATCGGCATCGGACCATCCCAGGGGGACTATTTCCAGTGCACGAAGGGCGGTGGGCACGGTGACTACCGTCTGATCGTTCTCGCGCCCGCGACGGTGCAGGAGTCGGCCGACCTGACGCGAAAGGCGTTCTGGCTGGCGGACCGCTACCGAACGCCGGTCGTCGTGCTCACCGACGCGGCCCTGGGACACGCCAGCGAGCCAGTGTCGTTTCCGGAGCGGCTGGAGCCTGCCCTCCCGCCCAAGAGCTGGGCAGTGACGGGCGCGGCTGGGCGACGCCCCAACCGCGTGAACACCGAGGACAAGGCCGGGCTCGGTGGCGACTCGCGCGAGATCTGGGGCGGGTTCGAGGCGTTCATCCGCGAGCTCCGCCGGAAGTACGACGAGATCGAGGCCCACGAGACGGAGGTGGACTCGTTTCTCGCCGAGGACGCCCGGATCGTGGTGGTCGCCTTCGGCACGAGCGCGCGGGTCACCAGGACCGCGGTGCGGGAGGCGCGGAAGCGTGGCATCGCGGCCGGGCTGATCCGCCCGATCACCCTGTGGCCATTCCCCTCAGCGGCGATTGCCGAGATGGCGCAGCGGGCAGAGGCGGTGCTCACCGTGGAGATGAACACCGGGCAGATGGTCGAGGACGTGGAGCGGGCGGTCGGTGGACGGACTCCCGTGCGGTTCCTGGGGCGCCAGGGCGGGGTCGTGCCGTCCCCGGACGAGGTCCTCGCGGCGATCGAAGCGGCAGGGTTGCCGGTCAGGGAGGGGGTCCATGGCGCTGCACAAGGTCTTTGATCGTCCCGCAGCGCTGACTGACGCGCTCTACGCGTACTGTCCCGGCTGTACCCATGGCATCGCCCAGCGCCTCTTCGGAGAAGTGGTGGAGGAGATGGGGCTGATTGAACGGGCGGTGGCGGTCATCGGGTCGGGATGTCTGAGCGCCTCTCGCCAGGTCTTCAACTTCGACACGGTCAAGGCCCTCCACGGGCGTGCGCCTTCGGTCGCGACGGGGATCAAGCGGGCGCACCCGGAGCTCCTGGTCTTCACCGTCCAGGGCGACGGTGACCTCGCCGGCATCGGGGCCGCGGACGTCATCCACGCGGCCACCCGCGGGGAGCGGATCTCGACGTGTTTCATGAACAACGCGACCTTCGGAATGACGGGCGGCCAGATGGGGCCGACGACATTGCCCGGCCAGAAGACCACCACCACGCCGGATGGGCGGGATCCCCTGCTCGATGGCCATCCCGTGCGCATCACGGAGATGCTGGCCATGGCGCAGGGCGCTGCGTACGTTGCCCGCACGGCGCTCAACCTCCCGACGAACGTGATCCGGACGAAGATGGCGATCCGACGGGCGTTCGAGACGCAGCTCGCCGGCCTCGGCTTTTCCGTGCTGGAGATCCTATCGGCCTGCCCGACGGATTGGCATCTCACGCCCGTGGAGGCGCTGCGGTGGATGGAGCACATGATCGCCGCCGCCCCGCTCGGTGAGCTCAAGGTGCCGGAGGGACGAGCGCGCTGACATGGAGTTCGACATCCTGTTCGGCGGTATCGGCGGGCAGGGCATCCAGCTCGCGACCCAGGTCCTCGCGCAGGCAGCGACGCTGGAGGGGAAGAACGTCTTGCAGTACTGCGACTACTCGAGCGAGATGCGCGGTGGAAAGATCGACTGCACCGTCGTCGTGGCGCCCCCGGACGAAGAGATCGGCTCGCCGCGGCGGACCCATCCACGGGCGGCGGTGGCGATGAGCCCCCGCGCCTGCCAGGAGTACCGGGAGACGCTGTCCACGGGAGGCGTGCTGATCCTGAACACCTCGATCGTGAACGGCGGGGTAGACCGGACCGACGTGCACGTCCTCGCGGTGCCGACCCTTCGGCTCGCGGAGGAGATCGGGGAGCCGCGGGCCGTCAGCATGATTGCGCTGGGGGCGCTCATTGCGCGGACGGGCGTGGTGAGTCTCGACATGGCGGCGGATGCGCTCAGAGTCTCCTTACCGCCCCATCGCCAGACGCTGATCGCGGCCAACGAGCGGGCCCTGCGGTGCGGGGCCGCATTTGTCACGGGCCCCGGGGAGTCGAGCCGGTCATGAGACCGGACCGGCTCCGGGCGAGGGGCGCAAGGTGAGAGCCTCGCGACTGCCATCGGCGCCGTACTGGAATGAGGCCGTGGAGACGCTGGCGCCAGAGGCGCTTTCGAAGCTGCAGCTTCGTTTGCTGACCCGCCAGCTTCGGTACGTGGCGGCGCGCTCGGAGTTCTACCGGCGCAAGTTCGACCGCGCGGGGTTCGATCCGCGGGACCTGCGGGACGTCAAGGATCTGCAGCGGGTGCCATTCAGCGCCAAGCAGGACCTTCGGGAGAGCCAGGCCGCGGCACCGCCGTTCGGCCTGCACCTCGCGGCCCCGCTGGACCGGATCGTGCGTGTGCAGTCGACGGCGGGCACGAGCGGAAAGCCCGTCTACCAGGCATTCACCGCGGCGGACCTCGTGCGCCAGGGCGAGTACGGGGCGCGCCAGTACTGGGCCTGGGGCATCCGCCCGGGTGACCGGGTCGTGAACTGCTTCTCCCTGTCCATGACGGCGGGGTTCAACCAGTCGGTGATGGTCGAAGGGATGGGCGTGACGAACATCCCCGCTGGAGCCGAGGGCGGGACCGAGCGCATCCTTCGGGTGATCCGCGACCTGGAGGTCACGGTCCTGCTGTGCACGCCGTCCTTCGCCGAGCACCTGGCGGAGAAGGCTGCCGAGGTCCTGGGACGTCCCGCGAGCAGCCTCGGCGTGCGGGTGATCTGCGGGGGGGGCGAGCCCGGCTTCGAGCTGCCTGCGATCCGGGACAAGCTGGAGCTCCTCTGGGGGACGCACCATGTGTACGACTGCGGGAGCATGACCGACGCCCACCCGAACATCTTCGCCAACTGTCGCCTCCGGAATGGCAAGCATCAACTGACCCCGGACTTCGGGTTCATCGAGCTGATCGATCCGGACACTCTCGCGCCCGTCGCGATGGCGGAGGGCGCTCAGGGCGAGTACGTGTTCACGCATCTGCAGCGTGAAGCCTGTCCGCTCGTGCGCTACCGCTCCGGCGACATCGTCCGGATCGCGACGGGGCCGTGCGGATGCGGGCGCACGGGACTGCGGATCTGGTACATCGGGCGCAGTGACGAGATGCTGATCGTCCGCGGGATGAACGTGTTCCCATCGGCCATCAAGGCCGTCGTCTCGGAGTTCGTGGGCCGGACGACCGGACAGATCCGGATCGTGCTGAAGGAACCGGGCCCCCGCGCGGAGGCCCCGCTGCACATCCGCGTGGAGCATACCGGGCAGGTACCGCCGGAGGCGCGCGAGCCGCTGGCGCTCGAGATCGAAGGGGCACTGCAGACACGTCTTCGTTTCAGGCCACGAGTGGAGCTGCTTCCTCCGGATAGCCTGGAACGAGGAACGTGGAAGGCGAAGCTGCTGGAGATCGTGCGCTCCTAGGAGGGCCGAGGGCGGCCGACGCGACCCCCCACCCATCACGGAGGCAGAGCATGCGAATTCGTGTGATCGTGACGGCGCTGTTGACTCTTGCAGGGCTCGCGACCTGGCCAGGGCCTGCGCTCGCCTGGCCCGACGGGATCGTCGTGGCCCTTCAGGGGCTCGGGCAGCGGCTGGACCCGCTGTCGATGGTGTCGCTCAACGAGGTGCCCGAGTACGCGCTGCTGTTCGACGGGCTCTTCAACCTCGGCCCGGAGGGGAAGGAGCCGGCGCTCGCGACGGAGTGGGGTGTGGCGGCCAACGGGCTCACCATCGACTTCACGCTGCGAAAGGGCGTCCGGTTCCATAATGGTGACGCGTTCACGGCCGAGGATGTGAAGTTCACGTTCGAGCGGATCATCGCGCCGGAGAGCACGCACTCCTACCGGAAGAGCTTTCAGGAGGCGTTGAGCCGCGTGGACGTGCTCGACGCCCATCGCGTGCGATTCCACCTCAAGAAGCCGTGGCCCTCGTTCTTCACCGCGGCCCGCAATGCGCTGCAGGCGATCGTGCCGAAGGCCTACTACGAACGTGTTGGCCAGAAGGGATTCCAGACCAAGCCGGTCGGCACGGGCCCGTTCCGGTTTTCGGAGGTGAGGCTGGGGGAGTCCACGACGATGGCGGTGAACCCGGACTACTGGGGCCCCGCACCGTCGATCAAGTCGGTGACCATCCGCCTCGTCTCGGAGCCGATCACTCGACTGGCGATGCTGGCTCGAGGCGAGGCCGATGTCATCGACGGCGTCACTGGGCCGATCCTGGAACAGGTGCGGCGGACCCCCGGGCTGAAGATCGTCATCACACCGTTCGCGGGCACGTCGTTCCTGATGTTCAACCGCCGCACGAATCCGGAGTTCAATGACCGCCGGGTGCGGCTCGCCATCGCCCATGCCATTGACCGGAAGGGAATCGCCGAGACGGTTCTCGGGGGTGTCTGTCAGCCATCGCCGAGCCCCTTCACACCCGCGACGTTCGGGCATGCCACGGGGCTGCACCTTCTCCCCTACGACCCTGAGCGGTCCCGTACGCTGCTCAAAGAGGCGGGGTTCGCCCCGGGGGAGCCGATTCCGTTCGTGATCCACACGACACCGTTTCCATCGTTGCCGAGCGTCCCGCAGGTCCTGGAGGCGATCGCTGGGCAGCTCGAGGCGGTGGGGATCCGCCTGCAGCGGCGACAGTTCGAGTCCGGGGCGCTTCTGTCCGCATGGCGGGCGCGGAAGGTGGGAGGGATCTCCTACGGCACCTACTCGAGCCCTGACGACGGCGGCCTGCTGATGGAGGGCTGGTTCCACTCGGCCGGGAACTTCTGGGGGGAGATCAAGGTGCCCGAGTACGACCAGTTGTTCAAGCGCCAGCTCAACGAGCCCAACAATGAGCGGCGCCTGAGCGTGCTCCAGCAGTGGGCCCGTCTCGAGGCGGAGCGGGTCGAATCGGCCCCGCTGTTCTGGTGTGGAGCGCCGTTCGCTGTTGGAGCACGCGTGGCGGAGTACCGCCCGGGCCTCGGCATGGGCTATCCGGTCAACTTCCACCGCCTGAAGCTTGCGGGCCGGTAGCTGCCGGTGAGCATGACGTACCCGCTCCTCGCGGTGCCCGACGTTCGGGATCCCGAGGTTCGCGAGCGCCGTGTGGCCGCGATTCGCACCCAGCTGGAACGGGCGTATGCGCGCTCAGGCCTGTTCCGCCGGCGCCTGGATGAACTGAAGGTCCATCCCTCGACCGTTCGAACGTGGGAAGACTTCCGCCGGATTCCCGCTCTCGTGACGAAGGACGATGAGCGGCGCGAGGAAGAGCAGAGCCGCGCCCGGGACGGCCATACCTTCGGGAGCCTGCTGCTCGTCGACCCGCGGGAGGTCCTGGCTGTCTCCTCCACCTCTGGAACCACCGGCTTACCGACCTTCACGTATCTCTACACGCGCAGGGATCTCGAGACGACGACCGAGCTCTGGCGCCGGGCGATGGCGTGGGTGGGAGTGGTGCCGGGCGACAGCGTGCTCAACGCCTTCGGGATGAGCATGGGCGTGCCCGGCCCGCCGGCGGTCTATGCGCTCTGGAGCGGGGGCTACCAGTGCATCCCCATCGGTGCCGAGGCGGGCGCTCTGCGCATCCTGCGGATGGCAGACCTCACGCGGCCCAAGGTGCTGATGGGGACCCCTTCCCTTGTTGAGCACCTCGCGGAGCGAGCGAGGGAGGCGATCAAGAAGGAGGTCCGCGACCTCGGGATCGAGGTGATCCTGGTGGCAGGAGAGCCGGGCGGCGGCCTGCCGGAGTTCCGCGCGAAGATGATGGAGCTGTACGGAGCGCGTGTCTACGACGCTCAGTTCGGCGTCTTCGGCACGGTGAACATCTCGTGCCCCGGGGTGGACTACCACGGCCTGCATGAGCTTGCCCCTGACCTGCACGTGCGGGCCGAAGACCTGCGGGATCCGGAGACGGGCGGGCCGGTGGAGATCGTCGATGGAGCCCAGGGCGAATACCTGTACACGGCCCTGGTGCACGAGGCACGACCAGCCTTGAAGTGGCGCCCTGGCGACCTTGCCGAGGTCTTCACTGAGCCATGCGTGTGCGGATTCCGCGGCATCAGGTATCGCCTGCTCGGCCGGGTCGATGACATGCTGATCGTGAAGGGGGTGAATGTCTTTCCCTCGGCGATCAAGGCGGTCGTCGAGCGCTTCTTCCCGCGGACGACGGGGCACTTTCGGATCATGCTCGTGAGCCGTTCGCCGAGGGTC
The DNA here is from genome assembly GCA_016188005.1 of Candidatus Rokuibacteriota bacterium. Classification (NCBI taxonomy): domain Bacteria; phylum Candidatus Rokuibacteriota; species Candidatus Rokuibacteriota bacterium. Next base: position 11,625 of record JACPIQ010000055.1, read on the forward strand.
ACCCCACCCCTGAGGCTCCGGGTGGAGTTCGGGGACGGGGTGCGCGAGGAAGAACGCGGAGGCCTGGCGGCCGCCCTGGCTGACGAGATGCACCACCGCCTGAAGATTCGCCCTGAGATCGCCCTCATTCCCGCTGGCACGCTGCCGCGGAGCGAGCAGAAGTCGCGTCTCATCGAATACCCGGACGAGGGGAGGCGCGGGGTGTGACACCAGCCGCCTCCCAGGCCATCGGCGCAGAGCTGGCCTTCACACCGGAGCTCAGCGACGAGGAGCGTCGGCTCCGGGCCTGGGTCCAGTCCATCTGCCGCCGGCTCATTGGACCCCAGCTGACGAGCTGGGAGCGTACGGGTCGGGTCGACGCGGCGGGGGTGCGGGCCCTGGCCGAGAGTGGCCTGTTCTCGCTCCTCCGCCGTTTGCCGGACGGGGCCTGCCAGGGGTGGGCCGCCCTTGCCCTGGCGCTGGACGAAGTGGCCCGCGAGAGCGCGAGCGTGGCGTGGCTCGTGCTGGCGCAGAATCTCCTGCGAGCGTTCCTGCCGACGGAGCTCTGTGACGGGGTCGAGACCGGTGCCGTGGTCGTGACGCTGGCAGACCATGAGGACCAGAGCGTCGGCCCGCCCGTCGGGGCCGGGCTGGGAGCGCGAGTCACCGCGGGCGAGCGGGGCATGCGCTTGACGGGGACGAAGCGAAACGTCCTGTTCGCATCCATCGCCACGCATCTCGTCGTCACAGCCGGCAGCGAGGCGCCGGGGGGCGGCCGCTTCCTGGTCCGGGCAGGTGAGCGCGGCTGTCTCGTGAGCCCGATCGTCCCTGGAGGCCTCCGGAGTGCCGGCTTTGGGGATGTCGCCCTCAGCTCCGCTCCGGCGATTCCAGTGTGCCCGTGGACGGCAACCTCGGCGGCGTTCTCGTCTGTCTGGCGCGCCCTGGGGACGCTCATCGAGATCGCCAATGGCCTCGCGGCGGTCGCGTTCATGGTCCAGGACGCGCGCCGGAAGCGCTCGTTCGGCAAGCCATTGCTCAAGTGGCAGGCGATCCAGTTCAAGCTGACCGACGGCTATCTCAAGCTCAGCATGGTGCGCATGATGGCCCACTACTTCGCCTGGGTCCTCGACCAGCGGCTCCACGTGACGGGCTCCGGCCTCGACGTGGACTGCTACGCCGCCTTGCTCCGGACCATGTACTGCAAACTCGGGCAGGAGGTCCAGGAATACTGCGTCGAGCTCGGCTCGGGCCGCGCGTACCGGGTAGGCCACCCGGCGTGGCGTCGCTACATGGACTTCGTCACGCTTCTCCTGCTCGCCGGGGGCGATGACCCGGACCGCGAGCTGCTCTCCCGGACGCTCCTGCGACCTGCCTCGACGGCATCGGTATGAATTTCGCCGCCGAACGCCTGTACGACGACCAGGCGCTCGCCGAGTGGCGCGATCGCTGTCGCGGGTTTGTCGAGCACGAGATCCTTCCGTTCATCCCGCAGTGGGAACGTGAGCCGCGGCTTGCCTGGGAGTGCTACCGAAAGCTCGCCGCCTTTGGCTATCTGCGACTCAGTTACCCCCGGCGCCTGGGCGGCCTGGAGCTCAGCGGCATCTGGGAGGAGGTTGCGATGGAGGAGTTGGCGCGGGCGGGGAAAGGCCCTCGCGCCTACCTCGTGCGAATCGCGCGGAACTACGGCCATTTGCTCGATGATGGCAGACCGGAGCACCAGCGGATCCTCGAGGACGTGCTGTCGGGCCGGCACATGCTGGCATTTGCGGAGACGGAAGCAGCGGGCGGCAGTGACGCCGCCAACATCCGGACGACCGCCGTGGCCGAGGGTGGAGGCTACCGCCTGACGGGCACCAAGGCGTACATCAGCCTCGTGCCTGGCGCGGACCTGCTGATAGTCACCGCGCTCACGGATCCGGGGGCTGGCGGCAAGCGCGGCATGAGCCTGTTCCTGGTGCCGGTCGACACCCCCGGCGTGACGATCGTGCCGGTGGACACGCCCGACCTCAAGGCCTGGCATACCCTTGGCACGGTCGTCCTGCGAGACGTCTGGGCCCCCCCCACCGCGTTGCTCGGCGAGGCACATCGAGGCTTCTACCACATCAAGGCCCGGGTGTGGTCCCGCCGGGGGCTCGATCACCGGTTGACGCCCGGGGAGGCCCTCGCTTACTACTTCAGGGAGCCACGCGACGCGGCGGGGCGGAAGACCGTCGGAGGGCGCCCGCTGCTGGACGTCCCCCGGTACCAGAGCATGCTCATCGACAATTTCGGCTTCGCGGAACTGTACCGGCTCGCATCGTTGCGGGTCCTGGCCGGGACGGCGCCCGCGGGAACGGCCGCGAGCGCGAGCGCGTCCGCGTCCGCGATGCAGTTCTTCACCAAGGTCCTCGAGCGCCAGATGATGATGGCGAAGCTCGAGATCGAAGGCGGTGACGCGGTCGCGCGCGACACGCGCGTCCTCCAGGACATGGTGTTCCATGCGGGGGCCCGCGCCGCCGGTGGCGGCGTCGACATTCACTTCATCATCGTCGGCCAAGAGTTGTACGGGCGGGAGTGGGCGTGCCATCGGGATTGACCGGAGGAGGAACGCCGGGCTGATGAGAATTGCGCTGAACGGTCGGGTGGCGCTCGTCACCGGGGCGAGCCAGGGAATCGGGAAGGCCATTGCCTCCCGTCTCGCAGAGGCCGGCGCGACCGTGGCGATCTGCGCCCGGCGGCCCGAGGCACTGTCGGCGACGGCCGACGAGATCGCGCGCGCGACGGGGCAGCAACTCTCGGCGGTGTGCGCGGACTGCTCGAAGCCCGACGATATTGCACGCCTGCTGAGCGAGGTCCAGCGGCGTCACGGTGGCATCGACGTGCTCGTCAACAACGCGGGCGCCGCCGCGGGGGGGTCCTTCTTCACGCTCAGCGATGAGGCGTGGGACGCCGCCGTCGCCCTGAAGCTCCTGGGCACCATCCGCGTGTGCCGGGCGGTCCTTCCCGGGATGCAGCAGAGACGGGCGGGCCGCATCATCAACATCATCGGTACGGGGGGCAGGCAACCGACCTCCCACATGATGCCGTCCGGCGTCGTGAACGCCGGCCTGATCAACTTCACGAAGGCCCTGTCGCGCCTGGTGGCCTCCGACAACATCCAGGTGAACGGGATCAACCCTGGGCTGACCGCGACGCCACGGCTCGACTACATGATCCGCGAACGGGCGGGGGTGCTCGGCGAGACGGTGGAGTCGATGCGGCGGCGGATGGAAGCCGAAGTGCCTCTCGGGCGATTCGGGCAGGCGGACGAGGTCGCCCAGGTCGCCCTGTTCCTGGCATCGGATCTCGCCTCGTACGTGACGGGCGCGGTGATCGATGTGGACGGCGGCCGCGTCGCCGGGATCTAGGACGAACCGATGCACACCATCTCGTACGACGAACTGGCGGATCTGCTCGGGCGGGTCCACCCGTGGGCCCTGCTGGACGTCCGCGATGCGGCGGAATACGAGGCGGGGCACATTCCGGGCGCGACGGCGCTCCCACGCCGGGAGATCGAGTTCAGGGTCCGGGAACTCGTCCCGGCGCCCGGCACCTCGATCGTGCTCTGCGACGGAGCCGATGGCCGCGCAGATCTGGCCGCCCGGACACTCGGACGCATGGGCTACGGGAGTGTCCGGAGCCTCGCCGGGGGGGTCGCCGCGTGGGCCGCCGCCGGGCGCGCGCTCGCCATGGGCGTGAACGTCCCGAGCAAGGCCTTCGGCGAGCGGCTCCACGTCGAGGAGAAGGTGCCGGAGATCGATCCGCGGGAGCTGGCGGCGCGACTCGCCCGGGGGGACTCCCTCGAGATTCTCGATGTTCGCACCCCCGAGGAGCACCGGCGCTCGTGTATTCCAGGCGCCCTCAACGTCCCGAATGGCGACTTGGTGCTCCGGGGATATGATCTCGAACGGGCTGGCACGACCGTCGTGGTGCACTGCGCCGGGCGAACCCGGAGCATCGTCGGCGCCGCCACGCTCCAGCGACTCGGGGTCCACGCGGCCTGCGCGCTGCGCAACGGCACGATGGGCTGGCGGCTGGCCGGGCTGCTCCTCGAGGCGCGTCCGGGACGACCGACACCGCGGCCGTCAGCGGCGAGCCTGGCCGCGGCGGAGCGGGTCGCCCGGAGGCTCGCGGTCGAGGAGGGTGTCCCGAGCGTGTCGGTCGACGCCCTCTTGGCCCTGCGCGAGGTGGACAGCCAGCAGACGCTCTACCTCTTCGACGTGCGCTCCGCCGAGGAATACGCGCAGGGCCATATCCCCGGCGCCCGGTCGGTTCCGGGCGGGCAGGCGGTCCAGGCTGCTGACGACTACGTCGCCGTGAAGAACGCCGCGATCGTGTTCGGCTGCGACGGCTTTGCCCGCGGTGCGATGGCGGCCTACTGGTTCCGTCGGATGGGGTTCGATGGGGCGCGTGTGCTGGACGGAGGGGTTCACGCGTGGCGTCAGCGAGGACTGCCCCTGGAGACAGGACTGCCGTCCAGCGTCCCGGCCGAGGTGGAGCGCGCGCGCGGCACGGTGAGTGTCGTGGCGCCCGCTGATCTGGCCGGCCGGCTTGCCGCGCCGCAGCCGCCGCTCGTCCTGGACGTTGGCACGAGCCTCCAGTACGAGTCGCGGCACGTGCCCGGCGCTCGATGGATCTCGCGTGGGTGGCTCGAGCTCAAGGTCGGAGCCTGCGCCGGCGATCGGAGGTCGCCTCTGGTCACCACCTGCCGGACCGGCGAGCACTCGATCCTGGCTGCCGCCGCGCTCTCCGAGCTCGGATGCACGGATGTGGCCGCCCTGGGGGGCGGCCTCCGTGCCTGGAGTGCCGCGGGCCTGCCGGTCGAGATCGGCATGACTGCCCCGCTGGTGGAGCGCACGGACATCGCCCTGCTCGGTGTGATCAAGGGAGACAGGGAGGCGATGCGCCGGTACCTCGATTGGGAGCTCACGCTGGCCGAGGGAGGACCTGCATGAACCGTCCAGACATGATCGTTGCGGTGATTCTCCTGAACGTGGCACTTGCGGCGGGGACAGCCGAGCGGGGCATCGCGGCCGCTGCCGGCGAGCTCGTCGTGGCGCAGGACCAGTTCGTCCAGCGCTTCGATCCGCTCGAGATGGTCGCGCTCTCCGAGTATCCGCACCTGGGCTTGCTCTTCGACGGCTTGTTCAACCTGGGTCCGAACGGCCAGCAGCCTGCCCTGGCCACGGACGTGCGGGTCGCTGCGAACGGCCTGTCGATGGACTTCATCCTCCGAAAGGGGGTGCGCTTTCACAACGGTGACCCCTTCACGGGGGAGGACGTGCAGTTCACGTATGAGCAGATCCTGTCGCCGAAGAGCACCCATTCGTACCGGAAAGGATTCCAGGAGACACTCGCGAAAGTCCAGGTGGTCGATCCGTACCACGTACGGTTCCACCTGAAGAAGCCGTGGCCGACGTTCTTCACTGCCGCGCGGAATGGGATTCAGCCGATCGTCCCGAAGCGCTACTACGAGCGCGTGGGGCCCGCCGCGTTCAAGAAGCAGCCGGTCGGGACCGGACCGTTCCGGCTGGAGGAGATGAAGACGGGGGAGTGGACTCGGTTCACCGCGACCCCGGACTACTGGGGCGCGCGCGGGGACGTCCGGACGATCACGCTCCGGCTCGTCAGTGAGCCGCTCACGCGCTTCGCGATGCTGACGCGGGGGGAAGCCGACATGATCACGGGGCTCACGGGTCAGCTGCTGAAGGAGGTGCGGGGCAACCCCTCGCTCAAGGTGATCCTCGCCCCGCATGCCGGGACGTCCTACCTGACCTTCAACCGGCGGACGAATCCCGAGTTCAACGACCGCCGCGTCCGCCTGTCCGTCGCCCATGCCGTCGACCGCCCGGGCATCGTGGACGCCATCCTGAACGGGGTGTGCGAGGTGGCGTCGGAGCACTTCACGCCGGCCACCTTTGGCCATGCGGGGGGGACCAAGCCGGTCCCGTATGATCCGGATCGATCTCGGGCGCTGCTGAAGGAGGCCGGGTTCACTCCAGGGCAGCCCGCCGACTTCGTGATCCACACGCAATCCTTCGCTGCCCTCCCCAGCACGCCCCAGGTCCTGGAGGCGATCGCGGGCAATCTCGAGGCTGTGGGCTTCCGGCTTCGACGTCAGACCTTCGAGAGCGGCGCGTTGCTCTCGGCCTGGAGGAGTCACGCCGTGGCGGGGATCAGCTACGGGGTCACGTCCATTCCAGACGATGGCGGCCTGATGATGGACGCCTGGTTCACGTCGACGGGCGTGTTCTCCAACGAGATCAAGGTGCCGGCCTATGACGGGCTGTTCAACCGCCAGCTCAACGAGGCGAGCAGCGACAAGCGCCGCGCCCTGCTCCAGGAGTGGTCGCGGATGGAGGCCGAGCGGCTTGAGGCGGTCTCGCTGTTCTGGTGCGGGTCACCATTCGGTATCGGTCCGCGCGTGAAGGAATGGCGGCCGGGGCTCGGGAGCGGGTAGCACCTGAACCTGCACCTCCTGAAGCTGGCGCGGTAGCACGTGCAGCGCTACCTGTTCCAACGGGTGGCCCAGACGATCCTGACGCTCGTTGGCATCAGCATCATCGTGTTCGGCCTCGCGCGCCTGACGGGGGACCCCGTCAAGATCATGGCGCCGCCCGAGGCGACGGCGGAGGACATCGAGCGTCTGCGTGAACACCTGGGGTTGACGGCGCCGCTCCCGGTCCAGTACTGGCGGTTCGTCGGCCTGGCCATCCGGGGCGATTTCGGGGAGTCGATCCGATGGCAGCGGCCGGCGCTGGGGATCATTCTCGAACGGTTTCCGGCGACGGTGCTGCTCTCGGCGTCGTCGATGCTGCTCGGCCTGGCCCTCGCGCTGCCGATCGGCGTCCTCTCCGCGGTCCGGCGGGGGACCGCCGTCGACGCTGTCGGGAAGGTGGTCGCCCTCATCGGCCAGAGCATGCCGACGTTCTGGCTGGGGATCCTGTTGATCCTCGGTCTGGCGCTGTACCTGCCGTTGTTCCCGACCTCCGGGTTCGGCACCGCCGCCCACCTGGTGCTGCCGTCGATCACCCTGGGAGGCTTCGTCGCGGCCTCCATCATGCGGGTGACCCGCTCGGCGATGCTTGACGTCCTGGACAGCGACTACATCCGGACGGCACGGAGCAAGGGGCTGTCCGATCGCGTCGTGATCTGGAAGCACGCCCTCAGCAACGCGGCGATTCCAGTGCTGACCATCACGGCCCTCCAGACGGCGACGGTCCTTCGGGGTGCGGTGGTGACGGAGACCGTGTTTGCGTGGCCGGGTGTCGGGAAGATCGCGGTGGACGCTGTCTACGCGCGCGATTTCCCCCTCGTCCAGGCCGCAGTGCTGTTCATGGGGGCCGTGTTCACGGGCGTCAATCTGCTGGCTGATCTGCTCTACGCACGGCTGGATCCCCGGATAGGCTACGGCCGGCGCTGATGGCGACCATGCTCGAGATGCAGCCGGGGACACCGCCGCGGGCTGGATGGCACTTTCGTCGCTGGCGGAGGCGGGGCTTGCCGGTCTGGGCCGTGGCGGTGCTCGTCGGGGTGTTCGTGTGCGCCGCATTCGCCGAGTGGGTCTCCCCGGCCGCCCCGGCCCGGCAAGACCTGAGGGCGACCCTGGCCCTGCCATCCACGGCCCACCCCCTGGGGACGGATCCGCTCGGGAGGGACGTTCTGGCCCGGGTGATCTTCGGCAGCCGGATCTCGATGCTGGTCGGGCTGGCCTCGGTGGGGGTGGCAGGGTGTCTGGGAGTCGCTCTCGGGCTTCTCTCGGTCGTCCTCCCGGGGTGGGCGGGCGACGCGATCATGCGGCTGGCGGACATGACACTCTCGCTGCCGGCGGTTCTCATCGCACTGGCCGTGGCCGCGACGGTCGGCCCGAGCCTCCTCAACGTCATCTTGATCATCGGGCTCCTCTACTGGGCCAATTTCGCCCGGATGGTTCGGGGTGAGGCGCTGTCGGTCCTGCAGCGCGACTTTCTCGCGGCCGCCCGTGCCATCGGATGCTCGCCCCCGCGCTTGCTCCTGCGCCACGTCCTCCCGAACGTCGTCAACACGATGATCGTGATCGCCAGCCTGCAGCTGGCGGCGGCGATCATCCTGGAATCGACGCTCTCGTTCCTGGGCGTCGGGGTGCCACCCCCCACGCCGACCTGGGGAACGATGGTGGCAGAGGGGCGACCCTATCTCGCGAGCGCCTGGTGGATCGTGACGTTTCCCGGGCTCGCGATCATGTTGACGGTGCTGGCGATCAACGTGCTCGGGGATTGGATCCGCGACCGTCTCGATCCCCGGCTCCGTCGTCTGTGAGCATGGCCCCTCTCCGCTGGGCGCATGGGCTCGAGACCTTCTCCCGGGAGGGGGAACGGCGGTCTCGCGGCGCGACGCGCCGCCCCCTCGACCGCGCGCCGGCGATTGCGAGAAGGGGCGGGGGATGACGGGCTGGAGCATTCATCCCGATGCCGCTCCACGGACGCTGGGTGCGCTCCTGGAGCGGACCGTGGCCCGTCACCCCGACCGCGAGGCGATCGTGAGCGGAGGCACCCGATGGACGTACCGGGAGCACCGCGACCTCGTGCGTCGGGTCGCGTGGGGATTGCACAGGCTCGGGGTGCGGCGCGGCAGCCATGTGGCGATCTGGATGCCCAACCGGCCCGAGTGGGTCAGCGTGGAGATGGCGGCGGTGACGCTCGGGGCGGTGCCGGTGCCGGTCAACACCCGGTACACGCTCGAGGAGGCGGAGTACGTCCTCCGGCAGTCAGATGCCGAGACGCTGGTGACCGTCGACCGTTTTCTCGGGATCGACTTCGCGAAGATGGTGGTGGAGCTCTGTCCGGAGCTCGGCGGCGCTGCCGGAGGCGTTCCTGGCTCGGCGCGGCTGCCGCGCCTGCGGCGCGTCATCTGTCTCGGGCGGGACCGCCGTCCCGGGATGATCCCCTACGAGGAGCTCACCGGCGACGAGCCGCCGCCGGGGGCGCTCGCCGCGCTCGAGGCCGCGGTCAGGAGCGACGACGTCGCCCTGATCATCTACACGTCCGGCACCACTGCCTTCCCGAAGGGCGTGATGCTCACACACGGGCAGATCACGCGGAACATGTACGAGGCCCGCGTGGTCGAGGAGGATCTGACGGCCGAGGACCGGCTCCTGGTCGTCGCCCCGTTCGTCCACGTCGTCGGAGGGATGAACAGCGTCGTCGGGATGCTCCATGTCGGTGGATGCCTGGTGATCCTGGATCGCTTCGAGCCCGAAGCAGTCCTGGCGACGATCCAGGCCGAGCGCATCACCCGCTTCTACGGGGCGACGCCCATGTTCGTTGACATCCTCGGCAGCCCGGCTCTGGGCCGGTACGACACCTCCTCGCTCCGCCGGCTGAGCGTGTTCCCAGGGCCGTTCCAGTCTCAGTTCCTCGGGGAGATGCTGTCGGCGTTGAAGGCCGACGGAGTGAGCGTCGGGTACGGCCTGACGGAGTCGACGAACGGGGTGAGCTTCGTGTGCTCCTGGCGCGACGGGCTCGAGCGCGTGGCGACGACCGTCGGCCGCCCACGGGCGGCCTACGAGCTGCGCATCGTGGATCCCGAGACAGGGACGCCGGTGCCGACCGGCACCCCGGGGGAGATCCGCATCCGCGGCTTCGTGGTGACGAAGGGCTATTACGGCAAGCCGGAGGAGACGGCCCGGACGATCGATGTCGAGGGCTGGCTCCACTCGGGGGATCTTGGCTGCTTCGACGCGGACGGCTATCTTCACTTCCTCGGTCGCCTGAAGGACATGATCAAGACCGCAGGCTTCAACGTGTCGTGCCAGGAGGTGGAGAGGGTGATCGCCCAGCACCCCGCCGTCCACCAGGGGGCCCTCGTCGGGATTCCCGACCGCCGGAACACGGAGGTGGGTGCCGCGTTCGTCCAGCTGCGGCAAGGTGAGCAGTGCTCGGAGGCGGAGCTCCGCGAGTTCTGTCGAGCGCGGCTGGCTGCCTTCAAGGTTCCACGCCACGTGCGGTTCGTCGCGGAGTTCCCGCTGAGCGCCAGCGGGAAGATCCAGAAGTTCGTGCTCAGGGACCAGTTGCTGGACGAGCTGGGGCGCGGGGCCTGATGGTGGACGTCACACGGGGGGGACATTTCATGAGGACACTCGGAGTTCGGGTCGCGCTCCTGGGCGTGATGGCGGTTGTCTTCTCGGCTGTTCTGACCGGCGAGGTCGCCGTCGCGAGCGGGGCGCCTCAGGGAGAGATCGGCGTCGCGATGGCCGTCCTCGACCAGCGGTTCAATCCCGTTGAGATGGTCGCGCTCACGAACGTGATGAACTTCAACTTCCTCTTCGACGGGCTCTTCAACCTCGGCCCCGACGACAAGTACCCGGCGCTGGCGACCGGGTACAAGGTCAGCAACGACGGCCTGGCGATCGAGTTCGCGCTTCGGCGCGGCGTCACGTTCCACAACGGGGACCCGTTCACCGCCGAGGATGTGAAGTTCACCTTCGAGCAGCTCCTCTCGCCAGACAGCACCCACGCCTACCGGAAGGGCTTCCAGGAGGCACTCGCCCGGGTGGAGGTGCTGAACCCCTACAGCGTTCGGTTCCACCTGAAGAAGCCGTGGGGCGCCTTCTTCACGACGGCGCGGTACGGGCTGCAGGCGATCGTGCCGAAGAAGTACTATCAGCAGGTCGGGGCCAAGGGATTCCAGCAGAAGCCTGTGGGGACCGGCCCCTTCATGCTCGCGGACCTCAAGGCCGGGGAGTGGACGAAGTTCGAGGCAAACCCGCGCTACTGGGGGCAGGTCTCCGAGGTCAGGTTCGTGACGCAGCGGCTCGTGGCGGAGGGCATGGCGCGCTACGCGATGCTGGCTCGCGGCGAGGCGGACGTGATCTCGGGCCTGACGGGGCCACTCCTCAAGGAAGTCCGTCGCAACGCGACCCTGCGTATCACTCAGACGCCGTACGCCGGCACGACGTTTCTCACGTTCAATCGCCGCTCGAACCCCGAGCTCAAGGACCGCCGGGTGCGCCTCGCCGTGGCCCACGCCATTGACCGCGACGGCATTGCCCAGGCGATCCTCAGCGGCACCTGCCAGGTCGCCTCACAGCCGTTCACCCCTGCCACCTTCGGTTACGAGTCCTCCATCAAGCCTATCCCCTACGATCCGGCCAGGGCAAAGGCGCTCCTCACCGAGGCGGGAATCAAGGACGGGCACCCGATCAACTTCGTCATGCACACGGGTTCCTTCCAGTCCCTCCCCAACACGCCGCAGGTGCTGGAGGCGATCGCGGGCAACCTGGAGGCGGTGGGGTTCCGGGTGAACCGCCAGCCACTCGAGACCGGCGCGCTGCTGTCCGCCTGGAGGAGCCACACCCTGGAGGGTATCTCTTACGCCCCATCGACGGCGCCTGACGACGGCGGGGCGCTCATGGACAGCTGGCTGGTCTCCTGGGGAACCTTCTCGAACGAGATCAAGGAGCCGGCCTACGACGAGGCGTTCAAGCGGCAGCTGACAGAGATCAATCTCGAGAAGCGCCGCGCAATCCTCCAGCAGTGGGCGAAGCTCGAAGCCGAGCGGCTCGAGACGGTCCCCCTGTTCTGGTGCGGCGCCCTCTTCGCGGTCGGGCCGAGGGTCAAGGAGTGGAGACCCGGCCTCGGCAGCGGCTATCACCTGAATCTCCACCTTCTACGACTCGCGAAGTAGGACTCCCGTGGGCACAGAGCCGCGGAGCGACCGAGAGAGGCCACCGGGCGGGCGGCGCGTCATGGCGCCGCCCGGTGGCCTCGCGCCCGTCGGCGTCAGCATCGAGCACGCGCGTCTTCGGAGGGCACGGTGACCCAGGCACGCTCGTGGCGAGACTTGCTCAAGTCTCTGGCCGCGGAGAAGGCCCGCGCCGCCGAGATGGGCGGGCCGGAGGCGATCGCGCGCACGCACGAGCGCGGCAAGCTCACCGCCCGCGAGCGTCTCGAGAAGCTGCTCGACCCCGGCAGCTTCATGGAGGTTGGGCTCCTCGCCAAGGGCCGTATGGAGTCGCCGGGGATGCCACCTGAGGAATTGCCCGCGGACGGCATCGTCGTCGGGCAGGGGGCCATCGCCGGCCGGCCGGTCTTCGTTGCGGCCGACGACGGGACGCTCAAGGGCGGGGCGCGCGGAGAGGCGGGCGCGCGCAAGTTCCTCCGCATGAAGCAGCTCGCCCTGGCCTCCGGCACCCCGTACGTCGGCCTCCTCGAGGGCTCGGCGAGCCGGATCCAGGACACGATGAGCTCGACCTTCGCTGGGATTGGCTCGAGCCTGGTCGAACAGCACACCTTCTCGGGCGTGATCCCCCAGGCCGTCGCCCTCCTCGGGCACTGCTTCGGCGGTCCGGCCTTCCACGCCGCCAGCTCCGACTTCGTCGCCATGGTGCGGGGAACGAGCTTCATGGGGATGTCGGGGCCGCCGGTGGTCCGAGGCGGCATGGGCGAGCAGGTCACGTCCGAGGAGCTCGGCAGTGCCGAGATGCATTTCCGCGAGACCGGGCAGATCGACTACCTCGCGGAGACGGAGCCCGAGGCCGTGGCCGCAGTCCGTGACTACCTCTCCTTCTTTCCCCAGAGCTGCCACGAGCTCCCACCGACGCGGCCGACCCCCGATTCCAGCGACCGGGCCACTGACGAACTGCTCGGGATCGTCCCCGAGAACCTTCGGCGCGCCTATGACAGTCTCCGCGTGATTCGCGCCATCGTGGATGATGGCGTCGTCTTCCCCCTGCGTGGGGGCTTCGGCCGAAATCTCATCACGGCGCTTGCGCGGCTCGGGGGCCAGCCGGTCGGCGTCGTGGCCAACCAGCCGATGGAGCTCGCCGGCATTCTCGACTGGCGAGCGGCCTACAAGCTGCGGCGCTTCGTCGAGCTCTGTGACGCCTTCCACCTTCCCCTCGTGTTCCTGCAGGACGTCCCCGGGTTCCTCGTCGGCACCAAGGTCGAGCGCGAGGGGACGGTCCGCTACGCGGTCGCCGCGCTGCTGGCGGTGGCCCGCGCCACCGTTCCCAAGCTCACCGTCATCCTGCGCAAGAGCTACGGGCTCGCCTATCTGGCCATGTGCGGCAAGCCGGCGGGGGCCGACCTGCTCTTCGCCTGGCCGAGCGCATCCATCGCGCTCATGGGGCCCGAGGCGGCTGTCAACACCATCTACCGTCGCGAACTGGAGCGCTCCCCGGACGCCCGGTCGCTGCGCGCCGAGCTGGAGACCCACTTCCACGGCGCCTCGGCGCCCGCGGCGGCGGCTGAGCGATTCCTCCTGGACGATGTCATCGACCCGCGTGACACACGCCGAGTTCTGATCCGCGGCCTGGCCATGGTCGAGCGCAAGCGCCGCCGGCAGCTCGGCTTCAAGCACCCCATCTGGCCCTGACGGCGGGCACGGGATTCCCCAGCCGGCGACGGCGCGCCGTACATCGAGGAGGCTCATGATCAACTTCGAACTGACTGAAGAACAGGTGCGATACGAGGCGCTGGTCCGGGACTTCGCCCGGCAAGAGGTGGCGCCACACGTAGCGGAGTACGACCGAGAGGAGCGGTATCCCGTGGAGATCATCAAGAAGGCCGCCGCGCTGGGGCTCCTGGGTGGCGTCATCCCGGAGGCATACGGAGGGGCCGGGCTCGACCACGTCACCTTTGCCGTGGGGCTCGAGGAGATGGCGCGGGTCTGCATCCATGTCGCCTCGGCGATGGCCCGCGCCTCCGGGCTGGTCGGCTCGGCGATCCTCCGGTACGGCACGGAGGAGCAGAAGCAGAAGTACCTGGTCCCGCTGGCGTCCGGTGATGCCTTCGGGGGCACCGGCGTGACCGAGCCCCATTCGGGCTCCGACGTGGCGGCGATGGAGACGACCGCGGTGCGAAAGGGCGACGAATACGTGCTGAACGGCTCCAAGATCTGGATCTCTGGCGTCGGCGTGGCGTCGTGGTTCCTCACCTTCGCCCAGCTCGATCGGAGCAAGGGGTCCAAGGGGATCTGCGCGTTCATCGTCGACCGGGGCGCCCCGGGGTTCCGCACCCGTACGATCACCAACAAGCTCGGCTTCCGGCCGTCGCCTGTCGGAGAACTGATCTTCGAAGACTGCCGCGTGCCCAGGACGAACCTGGTGGGTCGTGAGGGCGAAGGCCTGAAGGTCGCCCTCACGGCGGTGGAGAATGGGCGACTCTCGGTGGCGGCCCGCGCGGTCGGGCTCGCCCAGGCGTGCCTCGATGAGTCGGTCGCCTACGCCCAGCAGCGCGTGACGTTCGGGCGACCCATCATGGAGTACCAGCTCGTCCAGGCGAAGATCACGGACATGGTGGTCGGCATCGAGGCGGGCCGATTCCTGACGTACCGGCTGGCGTGGCTTCGCGACCGCGGTGTCAGGCGCGCCCGCCGGGAAGCAGCGATCGCGAAACTCTACACGACGGAGGTCGCGCTTCGGGCAGCCTCTGACGCCGTCCAGATCCATGGGGCCTATGGGGTGTCGGACGAGCATGCCGTCGGCCGCCATTTCCGGGACGCCAAGGTTCTCCAGATCGTGGAAGGGGTGAACGACCTCCAGCGGGCGCTGATCGCCGAGTACGCTCTGGGACTCCGCCGCGAGCCGGTTGAGGGCGCTCGGGGGGCGGTCCCTGCCAGCGGAGCGACGCCAGCGGGGTAGCCGTTGTGGCGTGCCCGGCGCCGCCGGGCTCTTGCGGCGGCTGAACGGTGTGTGCTAGCGTCGCCTCCGGAGCCGGTAGCGAGGTCGGCCCACACAAGGAGAGGTCGAATGGTCCTGCGCATCGTCCACGCCGCCGTGCCGAGGGAGAAGAAGAAGGAATACGAGGACTTCATCAATAGCACGCTCGCGCCCGCCATCCGCTCGTTCCCGGGCTGCCGCTTCATCTACGTGGCCAGCTGCATCGAGAAGGGGCACGAGGGGGAGGTCATCTACGTGAGCGGGTGGGACAGCCACGACAATTGCGAGGCGCTCGAAGCAACGGATCTCTACCGGGGCGCGGCCAGGACGGTGACGACGTTCTACACCGAGGAGTACAGCGGCGGGGCGCCGCACCTGCACTACGAGGCGTTCGCCCAGCGTCCCTGAACCGCGCCCCGCTCGAAGGGAGCCGACCATGAGCAGACGCAAACCCCTCACGCCGCCCGTCTCGCGCCGGGCCTTCCTCCGGGGAGGCGCCGGCGCCGCCCTCGCCGTGTCGCTGGGGCCTCGCCGGATCTCGGCGGCCAGCAAGAAGGTCGTCATGTCCCAGAGTGGCGGGGCGTTCCAGAAGATGTGGCAGACCAAGATCATCGAGCCCTTCCAGGTGAAGACCGGGGCCCAGGTGGTTCAGGTCTCCGGGAACATGGCGGCGCACGCCGTCCAGCTCCGCGCCAACCGGAGCAACCCGCCCTTCGACGTCTTCCTGGGATTCGGGACGGATTTCGTCGGGCTGGTCCGCGACGGCTACCTCCAGCCGCTGTCCGAGGACAGGGTGCCGAGCATCAAGGATGTGCACAGCAAGTTCAAGGAGCAGTGGAAGGGGCACGCCTCCTACTTCGATTACAGCTCGATCGGGATCGCGTACAACACCGAGGCCATCAAGACCCCACCCACCTCCTGGAGGGAGTTCCTCGATCGGGCGGCCGCGGGGGAGTTCGGCAAGCGGGTGTTCTTCAACAACCTGCCGAGCGCGGTGCGCGGGCCCGAGGTGATGACCATGATCGCCCGTGTGCTGGCCGGCGATCCGACCAAGATCGACGTGGCCTTCGAGGCGGTCAAGAAGCTCAAGCCCTACGTGGTGAAGTACATCACCTCGCTCAACGATCCGGTCACGCTCCTCCTGAGCAAGGAGGGGACGATCGGGCCGGGCTGGGACGGCCGGACGTTCGTCGCGCACGACGAGTCGGGCGGCAAGGTCAACTGGATCCACCCGAAGGAAGGGGTGGCGACGGGCGCACCGGTCATCGGCGTCGTGAAGGGCGGCAACGAGGAGTGGGCCTACAAGCTCGTCGACTACGCGCTCGGCGCCGAGGCGCAGAAGGCGTTCTGCGAGGCCATGTTCTACGGTTCGGTGAACGCCAAGGTGCGGTACAGCGGCAAGCTCGGGGAGCGCATCCCGAAGGCCGCCGACGTGGTCGTCTCGAATGAGGAGTTCCTGGCCGCCAACATCGGCCGGTGGATCGAGCGCTGGAACAAGGAGATCGCGTCGTAGCGCGGCGCTGCTGATCCAGCGGTGAGCGTCGTCGCGGAGCGTCTCCAGGCCGCCCGGCCCCGGATGGCCGGTTCGCTGCCGTGGGTGGTGGCCATCGGGCCCGCGGCGGTCGTCGTGATCGTCCTGCTCGTGGTGCCGTCGACGGCGCTGTTCCTGCTGAGCTTCGCGCGCTTCGACCCGCTGCGCGGAATCGTCTACAGCTTCACGCTCGAGAACTACCTGGCGATCGCGCGCGGCTCCCTCTACCTCCAGGTCACGCTGCACACCCTCCGCGTGGCGGGCCTCGTCACCCTCGCCTGCCTCGTCCTCGGCTACCCCGTCGCCTACTTCATGGCGCGCTCGAAGTCCCGGCTGGCCGCCCTCTGCGCGGCCCTCGTGGTGGCGCCGCTGTTCGTGAGCGTCGTCATCCGCGGCTTCGGGTGGATGGTGCTGCTCGCCCGCGAAGGGGTCGTCAACCAGGCCCTGGTGGCGGTGGGCGTGTTCGCCGAGCGCCAGCAGTTCCTCTACACCGACCCTGCCGTCCTCATCGGGCTGGTGCACATCCTGTCGCCGTTCATGATCCTGCCGATCGCCAGCGTGCTCCGCGGGGTCGAGCCGGCGCTGGAGGAGGCGGCCCTGAACCTCGGCGCCACGCGGTGGGGCGTCTTCCGCTTCGTCGTGCTGCCGCTCAGCGTGCCCGGCATCATGGCCGGCGCCCTCCTCGTCTACTCGCACGCGATCGCGGCGTTCGTGCTGCCGGCCATGCTCGGCTCCATCCAGACGAAGCTGATGGCGACGATGCTGTACCAGCAGGTGCTCGTGGCCGGCAACCTGCCGTTCGGCGCCGCGCTCGCCACGGTGCTGGTCGCCACGACCTTCCTGCTCCTGGCGCTGGTGTACCGCTTCTTCGGGGTGCGGCCGTGGTGACCGAGGGCCGGCTGGGGCGGCTGTTCCTCCACGCCTACGTGGTCGCCTTCCTCGTCTTCGTCCTGGCGCCCCTCGGGGTCGTCGTGGGCGTCTCGTTCGAGCACCACGCGCTGCTGCGCTTCCCGCCCCAGGAGCTGTCGCTTCGCTGGTACCGCGAAGTGCTCGCCAGCGCCCAGTTCCTCGACGCCGCCTGGAACAGCCTGATCGTGGCCGTCCTCGCCACCGTGGGCTCCGTCGTGCTGGGCACGCCCGCGGCGTACGCGCTGGTCCGCTACCGCTTCCCCGGCCGCGACCTCGTGGCGACCTTGCTGCTGTCGCCCCTCATCGTCCCCCAGTTGGTGATCGGGATCGCCCTGCTCCAGTTCTTCGCCGCCCTCGGCCTGGCGGCCTCGATCACCACGCTGACGCTCGGCCACGTCCTCATCACGCTGCCGTACGTCGTGCGAACGCTCTCCGCCAACATCGTCGGCCTCGACCC